>CANRDH010000128.1 GCA_947629295.1 uncultured Clostridia bacterium | reverse complement strand
GTTTTTGTATTATCTGATAACTGAAGCTGTATTTTACTTGTATATAAGAATTAAAAATGAATATTATATCTTTTAAAGTGATTTCTATGCGATTTATGCCCTATTCCGGATTGACTTTGCCGTCAAAATATGATAATATCAAAATGTATATTTGTATTTGGACAGCATATTTAACAGTAACTGGGGAGCGCAGACGTAATCATGAAAAAATGGTTTGGAAAATTATTGATGTCATTTTTTATATGTGTTATATGTATAGCTGCGATTCTGATAGGAATGTTTTATTTCAGATTTATTTCCGGCAGAATAGATGAGGACAGTACGGTACATCTCAAAGAAATATACGGTCAGGTAAACCGCTCGTTTGGTGCGTTTGTTGAGAGAAACTGGGGACTTCTTGACGGCTGGAGCCGATATATTTCAGCAACGGATTACAAAGATGACAGCGACAGCGAGATTTCAGGTTTTATTGCAGAGGAGCAGAAGTACTGGGGATTTTCTGATTTTTATTTTCTGTCTTCGGAAAAAAAGTGTATGACTCCCGACGGAGCGGAAAAGGATATAGAGCTTGACGAGGTATGGAGCTGTCTTTCGGAGGAAAAAGGCTCCGTTATGGCAGGCGCTGAGCTTTCGGCAGGACAGGATATTACTGTATTTGCCGTGCCGGTTAAACAAGGAAAATATAAGGGCTTTACCTATGACGCAATAGCTGTAAGCTATACTAACGCGGATATGTCTTCATCTCTGAATGTCAACGCCTTTTCCGGAGAAGCTTTGTGCTTTGTTATACACAGCGACGGCAAGGTACTGCTTTCAACACAAAAAGGCGGCAGTGTGTTTGATAACTACCTCATTTATCTTAAAGCCGCTTCCGACCTCAGCGACAAGGATATCGAGATGATTAAAAAGGACTGGGTTAACGGAAATTCGGGTCTGATTGAGTGCAATGTAGGTGAGGTCAGCAGTTATATTTTATATCAGCCGGTGGGATTTCAAGGCTATGTTATGCTTAGCGTTGTACCTCAAAATGCGGTCAACGCAGGTTTTCTGAATGTTCAGCAAACTACGTCAAAGGTTTTGATTGTGATTTTCCTTCTTGTCAGTGCGGCCGGTATAAGTATTATTTTTATACGCAGTTATAAGCAGTCGCGCAGGAATAAGATGGAGCTTCAATACAGGGAGATTATGTTCGATGTTTTGTCTAACAGCGTTGACGATATATTCATAATGTTGGATTATAATGACCGCGAGGTTGATTATATAAGTCCAAATATTGAAAGACTGCTCGGTATTTCCGCAAAGGAAGCACGTAATGATATCAGGGTAATGAAAAAATGTGCTGTTAATCATGACGTTGTAATACCGAAAAGCGAGCTTGAGGCTATACCGATGAACGGTAATAAGTATTGGGAATGTGAATATATGCACCAGAATACGGGTGAGCGCCGCTGGTACAGAATGACGGTATATCATATGAGTATACAGAATACTGAAAAATATATTTTTGTTCTGTCGGACAGGACCTTGGAGAGGCAGATGAATAAACAACTCGAGGACGCTTTGGAAGCGGCAAGGAGTGCAAACGAAGCAAAGAGCAATTTCCTTTCCAATATGTCGCATGATATCCGAACCCCGATGAACGCTATTGTCGGTTTTTCTATGCTTTTGGAAAAGGACGCAGATCATGCGGATAAGGTACGGGAGTATACCAGAAAGATTACTGCGTCCGGGCATTATCTTCTCAGCCTTATAAACGATATACTTGATATGAATAAAATCGAAAGCGGAAAGACATCCCTCAATGTTGATATGTTCAGTTTGCCTCAAATGCTTGAGGAGATTAATATAATACTCATGCCGCAGGTCAAGGCAAAGAATCAGGATTTCAAAATGCGTGTTCAGGATAAACCGCCTGAGCAGATCATAGGGGATAAGCTGCGCCTTAATCAGATACTTATTAATCTTTTGTCCAACGCAATCAAATATACCCCAAGCGGAGGAAAAATTGATTTTCTTGTATCTGTGCTTCCCGAAAGCACATGGCAGTATGTTAAGCTGCGTTTTGTAGTCAGCGATAACGGAATAGGAATAAGCGAAGAATTTCAGAAGCATATTTTTGCACCCTTCAGCCGTGAAATCAGCTCTGTTACAAATAAGATACAGGGAACAGGACTGGGAATGGCAATTACAAAAAACCTTGTAGATCTTATGGGCGGCATTATCGATCTTGAAAGCCGACCGGGAGAGGGCAGTACCTTTACTGTTGAGCTTTCATTTGCTCTTCCCGACCATGAGGAATCGGATTCATGGTTCAGGAATAATATTTCACGTATGCTTGTTACGGACGATGAGGAACAGGTATGCGAGAATGTCCGTGAGCTTATGGAGGACAGCGGTGTTGAGGTAGTTGTTGCATTGAGCGGAGAGGAGGCTGTCAATAAAACCGTTGAGGCACATAAAGCCGGCAAGGATTTTGACATAATTCTTCTTGATTTGAAGATGCCCGGAATGGACGGGATTGAGGCGGCAAAAAAAATACGTAAGGAAGTTGGTGCGTATACACCTATTCTCGTTCTCACCTCCAATTATTGGAGTGAAATAGAAGACGAGGCAAGGCGTGCGGGCATAGACGCTTTTATGGCAAAGCCTTTCTTTGTATCGTCATTCAAGCATACAATAAGACCGCTGTTTTATGACAACTCTGCCCGAGACGAAGAAAATTTAAAAGAAGCTTCCGAAAATGTTATGAAGGATAAATTATTCCTTGTTGTTGAGGATAATGAAATTAATTCTGAAATACTTATGGAATTGCTTAAAATTGAGGGGGCAGGCTGTGAACTGGCAATGAACGGTCAGCAGGCTGTGGATATGTTCAAAAAATCAGAGCCGGGCCATTATGATATGATACTTATGGATGTTCAGATGCCTATTATGAACGGATATGAGGCAACAAGACAGATACGGGCGTGCAATCATCCTGAGGCGAAGACAATACCGATAGCGGCGATGACAGCAAATACCTTTGCAGAGGATGTCCGGGACGCTTTGGACTCGGGTATGAACGGACATCTCGGAAAGCCAATTGATATGAATACTGTAAGGGATCTGGTAGGACGGCTTTTGAATAAGGATAACAAATGATAATATTGATATCTGTTGTTGGGTTCGGGATGTAGATTATTGCGGCGGTTTTCGTCATTATGATTTGCCGCGCCCGTCCGGTGAAGGGAAAGGAAGATATTTTTAATGAAAAAAATAGTTTCTGTATTGCTTATTATTGCTATGTTTATATTTATGGCATCTTGCAGCTATTCTGATGAGGAGCGTAAAGCGGACGTCGATACCCTTACGATTATGGGTAAAAAAAGCGATCTTGCAAAAAGCTATATGACTAATATCTTTGAGCATTATCAGGAGTCTACCGGGAAAAAACTGGAAATCATTTCAATAGAGGATGCAGATTATGAAACGGAGGCCGAAAAAAGGTTTGCAGAGGGTAATGCTCCTGATATATTTATGCATTTTCACAATGCGGACCTTAACCGTTTTGATATTGAGGAAAATTTCTACTATCTTAATGACGAAAGCTGGGTCGGCGATCTGACAGACAGCGCACGTTCCTATTGTCTGGACAGTGAGGGAAATCTTTTAGGATTGCCGTATTGGGAAAGCTCTGTGTCGGGATGCTATTATAACAAAACGCTTTTTGACAGCATTGGGCTGAATCCTGCGACAACACAGGCTGAATTTGACGTATTATGTCAAGCACTTCATGATATAGGGTATACGCCAATATGCTGGCCGGCTGACGGCTGCTCGTGGATGATGCAGTTCGGGCTTGACCCGGTTTTTGCGGATGACCCCGCTGTGCTTGACAGATTAAATAACAATGAGATAAGCTATTCTGATATACCGCAGGTAAAGAATATGGTGCAGTGGATATCAAATGCCGCCGACAAGGGATGGTTCGGTAATAATTATCTTAACACAGGAATGTCTGATATCAGCTCGGTAATGGGTTCGGGCGACGCTGCGATGGTTTTTATTTGGGACACATGGTTCTATACAGATTTTGAAAAGGGAAATAAATATTCCGTGGATGATTTTGCAGTTATGCCGGTGTTTATGAATACTGTTGACGGCGGTACCTATGAGGGCGGTAATCTGAATATGATGATGGTAAACAAAAACAGCAGCAAGATGGATATGGCACTGGATTTTCTTGATTTTTGTGCAACAAAGGAAAATTATAATATAGCGTTTGACGGTATTTCAACCGTAAGCTGTTTCAAGGGGCAGACGACTAATATTCAGTCGCAAATGGTTACAAATGCAAGCGCGTCAATTAAAGAATATGAGCGTGTATCCACAGCCGCAACGAGGATAATCGGCTACAGTGCCGATGAGGTTGCTTCGGCGCTCAATAAGCTGTTTGATAAGAAGATCAATGTATCTGAATGTATTGAGCTGATGGACGAATACCGCATAAAAGAGGCTAAGGCACAGGGAATTGAGGGATTTTAAACGGGTCATATTTATGCTGAGGTACGGAAGAAACCTGAATACAAAATGAAATTAATAATGAAATTTTCAGGTGTATGGTCATGATAACTAACAGTGTTTTTTGTAAAGTAAAAGTTTTATATGTACCTATAGTTTTGATCTATGCCAATCCGAGCTTATACAAAAATGACAGCCGCTTGAGCGGATGACTGTGGTAGTGATGCGGTGACAAACTTCCAATACCCCTTGAGGGTTTGAGCCTGTAATCACCCCTTCTAGGGGTAGAGCAAACCACCCGCCAGGCGGGTGGTTTTACTTATACAAAAAGCTTGAAATTCGCCGATCAAGCGAATTTCAAGCCAATTGCAGAATATTGACGAAAAAGAAATTGTCTGATATAATGATTGTTGCAGAGTGTACCATACACGGTAGGCGGTCAATCTTGCTCCCGGAATCGGGAGGTGGTGCTTATGTCATGGACAGAGTTTTTAACTTTAGTCATTGCCATTTGCAATGTTATTACATTAATAAATAACATCCACATAAAGAAATAACCGCCC
>CANRDH010000127.1 GCA_947629295.1 uncultured Clostridia bacterium | reverse complement strand
GAAGCCGAGGATTTTAAGGAAAAGGAGCTTAACAAGGCTGAGGAGGAAGGTCTGAGAGAGGCCTATGTTCTTATTCAAAAGGAAATGAGCGATATCCGGATGCGTGTGGCTGCCGAATTTTCAAAGGCTGAAAATGCAAGCAGAAGAAAGAACTTTATCCGCCGCAGAGAGATTGAGCAGGAAGTATTTGCTGAAGCAAGAAAAAAGCTCCTTGAATATGTAAAGACCGATAGGTATATCGAATCGCTTGGGAAAAGTGCGGCTCTGATTTCCGAAAAGCTTGATTCTGATGATGTTGTTATAAAAATAAGCAACAGGGATGTGGAGCTTAAGGATAATATACTTAAGGTATTTTCGGGAAGAAAGTGTGAAATACAGACCTCCGATGATATTGTTATCGGCGGTATGACAGGACAAAGCCGCAGTCTTGGCTTGCTTATTGATGAAACGCTTGATACAAGACTTGAGGAGCAGCATGAATGGTTCTGTGAAAACTCAGGTCTGAAGGTGACCGAATAAAAAGAAAAGATGGGATGAGTTTTAATGGAAACGAATGACGTTATTTATGGTATAAACGGTCCTGTTGTTACCGTGAGGAACACCAGAAGCTTTTCCATGATGGAAATGGTTTATGTCGGTGAAGCCCGTCTTGTCGGTGAAATCATTGGTATCAACGATAAATTCACTACCGTTCAGGTTTATGAGGAGACAACGGGCCTGAAACCCGGCGACCCCATATACGGAACAGGGGCACCTATGAATGTTCTTTTGGGACCGGGAATAATTGATAATATTTTTGACGGTATAGAGCGTCCGCTAAAAGCAATAGAGGAGCAAAGCGGTTCGTTCATTTCAAGGGGAGCATCAGTTTCTTCCTTGGATCTTAACAGATATTGGAATGTAAAAATAAAGGTAAAGCCCGGAGATAAAATAAAGGGCGGTATGGTTTATGCGACCTGCCCGGAAACGGCTATAATAGAACACCGTTGTCTTGTACCTCCGGCACTTGAGGGCGTTGTCGTAAGGACCGAGCCGAACGGAAAATACCGTATCAAAGACACGGTTGTTGTTATAAAGGACGGTAAGGGGGCCGAGCATGAGCTTACGCTTTGTCAGACATGGCCTATCAGACAGGCTCGCCCTTGCCTTGAACGGCTTCCGGCAACAATTCCGCTTATAACAGGGCAGAGAGTAATGGATACCATGTTCCCGATAGCAAAGGGCGGTACTGCCGCTATACCGGGAGGTTTTGGTACGGGTAAAACAATGAGTCAGCATCAGCTTGCAAAATGGTGTGATGCGGATATAATTGTATATGTAGGCTGCGGAGAGCGTGGAAATGAGATGAGTCAGGTTCTTGACGAGTTTTCAGAGCTTATCGACCCTAAATCGGGCAGACCGATGACGGACCGTACCGTACTTATAGCCAATACCTCAAATATGCCTGTTGCAGCCCGTGAGGCTTCGATTTATACAGGACTTACACTCGCTGAATATTATCGTGATATGGGTTATCATGTCGCTATAATGGCTGATTCAACCTCACGTTGGGCGGAGGCACTCAGGGAAATATCCGGACGACTTGAGGAAATGCCCGCCGAGGAGGGCTTCCCGGCGTATTTACCGTCAAGACTTTCGGAATTTTACGAAAGAGCAGGAAGGGTTACTACTCTGAATGAAAAGGAAGGCTCGGTTACGATAATCGGGGCTGTATCACCGCAGGGCTCGGATTTCTCTGAGCCTGTTACTCAGAATACAAAGCGTTTTACACGCTGCTTCTGGGCACTTGATAAATCACTTGCCTATGCAAGACATTATCCTGCTATAAACTGGATGAACAGTTACAGTGAATATTTCACCGATCTCGACCCGTGGTTTAGGGAAAATCTCGGTGAGGATTTCATAAAGTACCGTAATAAGATAACAACTCTTTTGCATGAGGAAAGCTCACTTATGGAGATAGTCAAGCTTATCGGTTCGGATGTACTTCCGGATGACCAGAAGCTTGTCATAGAGACAGCAAAGGCAATAAGAGTAGGATTTTTGCAGCAGAATGCTTTCCATTCAGAGGATACCTTTGTACCACTTGAAAAGCAGAAGCTTATGATGAAGGCTATACTCCATCTCTATGAAAAATCCAAGAAGGTTATTGCATCAAATATTCCTATTTCAAATATAATATCTCTCGGACTTTTTGAAAAGCTTGCAAAGATGAAATATGATATTCCTAATAATAAGCCTGAGATGTTCGACGGGCTTATTGACGAAATAGATAAGGCTTTTGCCACATTGACGGCAGGCTGATTATAAAACCCGGTTTATTTATATACTTAAAAAGGAAGTGAAATGAATGATTCTCGATTATGTCGGTGTTAAGGAAATCAATGGTTCCCTTATTGTGCTTGACGATGTAGAGGGTGCTTCATACGAGGAAATGGTTGATATTCGCCTTGACGATGGAAGCTTTCGTCACGGCAGGATAGTTCAGATAGACGGAAAGCGTATTGTTGTTCAGGTTTTCGAGGGTACAAAATCAATATCCCTTGATAATACACGTACAAGGCTAAAATGTCGCCCAATGGAGCTTGCACTTTCCCCTGAAATTCTCGGGCGTGTTTTCAGCGGCGCAGGTGAGCCGATAGACGGATTCGGTCCCGTCTATCCTGAAAAAAGAGCAAATGTAAACGGTACACCTATGAATCCTGTTTCAAGAATTTATCCGAGAAACTATATTAATACGGGTATTTCAACAATAGATACCCTTATGACGCTTATACGAGGACAGAAGCTTCCTATATTTTCCGGTTCGGGTATGAAGCATAATGAGCTCGCCGTACAAATAGTAAGACAGGCAAAGATATCGGATTCCGAGGCGAATGATTTCTGTATCGTATTTGCCGCTATGGGTGTAAAGAACGATGTTGCCGATTATTTCCGCAGATGCTTTGACGAAAGCGGAGTTCTTTCAAGGGTTGTAATGTTCCTTAATCTTGCAAACGATCCAATAATTGAGAGAATACTTACGCCTAAATGTGCGCTTACCGCCGCCGAGTATCTTGCATTTGAATGTAACAAGCACGTCCTTGTAATAATGACGGATATGACCTCTTATGCCGAGGCACTGCGTGAGTTTTCGTCCTCAAAGGGAGAAATTCCAGGTAGAAAGGGTTTCCCCGGATATCTTTATTCCGACCTTGCATCACTTTATGAGCGTGCAGGTATGGTTAAGGGAAGTACAGGCTCGGTTACTCAGATTCCTATTCTGACAATGCCGAATGATGATATTACCCACCCCGTTCCCGACCTTACGGGATATATAACTGAGGGACAGATAGTTCTTGACCGTGATCTTGAGGGACAGGGAATATATCCGCCGGTATCTGTGCTTCCGTCACTTTCGAGACTTATGAAGGACGGTATAGGCGAGGGCTATACAAGGGCGGATCACCAGCCGCTTGCAAATCAGCTTTTTGCTGCATATGCAAGAGTTCAGGATGCACGTTCACTCGCAAGCGTTATCGGCGAGGAAGAATTGTCGCCGATTGATAAGAAATACATTGAGTTCGGTAAGCTTTTTGAGCAGCATTTTGTAAATCAGGGATTTAATGAAAACCGTACCGTTGAGCAGAGCATAGATCTCGGCTGGAAGCTGCTTTCAACATTACCGAGAACAGAGCTTGACCGTGTTGATGATGCTCTTCTTGATGAATATTATGTAGATGATCCCGAATTGCTTAGCTTTGACAGTATCGGAGGAACAGCAGGCAGCTCCGAGAAAGAATAGAGCTTGCGGAGGTGAACAGTAATGGCAGCAGCGGCAGTACCTACCAAGGGTAATCTGATAGCAAATAAGAAATCGCTTACCCTTGCCAAAACAGGCTATGAGCTTCTTGATAAAAAAAGAAATATTCTTGTCAGAGAAATGATGACACTTATTGACAGGGCGTCGGAGATACAAGATAAGATAGATGTAACATACAGCAAGGCATATCTTGCACTTCAAAAGGCAAATATAGCAATGGGTTTTATTGATGATATTGCAAAATCAGTACCTGAAGAGGATACGCTTAAACTTAGCTACAGAAGTGTTATGGGTGTTGAGATTCCTATTGTAACAATAGATGAAACCGAACCGGAGCTTTTTTACGGTCTGCAAATGACAAATCCCGCTATTGACGAGGCATATGCAAGTTTCCGTGAGGTTAAATGGCTCACAGCCGAGCTTGCCGAGGTTGAAAACAGTGTCTACCGCCTTGCGGATGCTATAAAAAAGACTCAGAAGAGAGCAAATGCTCTTAAGAATATTATGATACCGAGGTTTGAGGAAGCTGTTAAGTTCATTTCAGATGCACTTGAGGAGAAAGACAGAGAGGAATTTTCAAGACTTAAGGTTATCAAGGCTCAGAAGGCAAGAAAGAATGCCGGATAAATATGTAGAAACAGTTTGTTATATTATGCATTGATTGTGCTGTATAACAAACTGTTTTTTTTCTGAAAATTAAAAGGATCTATAAAAATTGTTTTGTCAAAAGAATATTCTATCCAAAATTGTGAACTGATAAAATGTGTTAAATGATAATTTACGGTGTGCAAATTTAGTGTCAGGCACATAAATTAACTATATGTTTGACAATTTTTTTATTATGATATATACTGTTTTTATAAGAAAATTGACTGTATAAAAACTGCGAAAGTGAGAACAGATTATGAGAATTGCAATATGTGATGATGAAAAAGATTTTATTAATGAAGTTGCCGATATTATTGACAGGTTTTATAACAGTTTAGATTTAGTGACTTATGAATTTTTAAACGGTTCAGAGCTTTTGAAAAGCTTTAGACAGATAGGGTTTGATATTGTTTTTCTTGATATAGAAATGCCGGGTTTTGACGGAATCTCAACTGCAAGAAAATTGAGGGAACTCAGCGAAAACGTGTATATAGTTTTTTTGACCGGACATATAGAATATGCACTCAAGGGTTATGAGGTAAATGCTCTCAGATATCTCACAAAGCCGGCATCAGTCAGCGATATCCGTGAAGTTATAGATCATGTTATCAAAAA
>CANRDH010000126.1 GCA_947629295.1 uncultured Clostridia bacterium | reverse complement strand
AAAATTATCAAAAACGGAGGTTTATCTATGCCTAAATGGTTAAAAAATGCGGTTTTTTATGAAATATACCCACAAACATATTGTGACAGTAACGGTGATGGGATAGGAGATCTGAGGGGAATAGAGTCAAAGCTTGATTATGTTAAAAGCCTTGGATGTAATGCTATATGGCTTAACCCGATTTATGATTCCCCATTCATGGACGCAGGATATGATGTAAGGAATTACTACCTTGTTGCGGAAAGATACGGAACAAATGAGGACGCAAAGCATCTTTTTGAGACTGCGCACGAAAAGGGTATCAAAATACTCCTCGATCTAGTACCGGGTCATACATCCGACCAGAATGAATGGTTCATGAAAAGCAAGAATCCCGTAAAAAATGAATACAGCGGCAGATATATATGGACCGACAGCGTATGGGAAGCACCTCCGCAGTATAAATTTGTATGCGGAGTTACAAACAGGGACGGAAATTATCTTGTAAACTTCTTCAGTTCACAGCCTGCGCTTAATTACGGATTTAATAATATTACTCATCCTGCATGGCAGAAATCTCCGTCAGATCCTGACTGCGTTGCGTCCGTTGAGGCTATGAAGGATGTAATGCGTTTCTGGCTTGATATGGGCTGCGACGGCTTCCGTGTCGATATGGCGGATTCGCTTGTTAAAAACGAAGACGGAGAAAAGCCCGAAACCTGCAAAATATGGCGTAATATAAGAAATATGCTTGATAAGGAATATCCCGAAGCGGCAATCATTTCCGAATGGTGTAACCCTAAGGTCGCAGTCGGAGCCGGTTTCCACAGTGATTTTTACCTTGACCACGATAATAACGGATACAGACATCTTTTCAGAGAAAGGAATCCGAAAACAGGAGAATGTACAGCCGTATTTTCCAAAAACGGAAAAGGAGATATAACCAAATTCCTTGAAGAATATCTTGATGACCTTAAGGGGACAAAGGGGAAGGGCTACATAAGCTTCATAACCTGCAACCATGATACGCCGAGAATGACAAAGATGTTTACCCCACTCGAAGCTAAGATTGCATATTCGTTTGTATTCCTGATGCCAGGTGTTCCGTTCCTTTATTACGGTGATGAAATCGGAATGAGGTTTACCGAAGGACTTGTAAGCAAGGAGGGCGGTTTCAGCCGCACGGGTACACGTACTCCCATGCAGTGGAACAGCAGTATTAACCGCGGCTTTTCAACAGCACCGCCGGAAATGCTTTATCTTCCTGTTGATATGAGCGATGACGCACCGACGGTTGAGGCACAGGAGTCGGATTCCGATTCTATCCTCAATACAGTAAGAAAGGTTATAGCTGTCCGTCATGAATATGATGATTTACAGTCAGACGGTGATTTTGAGGTAGTATATGCCGAAAAGGGAAAATATCCGTTTATATTCAAGAGAGGAAGTTTCATTATCGCTGTCAATCCAACGGACAAAGAGCAGAGTGCGCCCTTTACATATAATTGTGATGCACCGGTATTCTCAATAGGAAAAGCTTGTGCAGAGGATAAAAAGCTTATAATGCTCCCACAGTCTATTGGTGTTATGAAGATAAGATAAGGGAAGGCGGCCAATAATGTTTCGTAAAATAATACATAACAATGATGAAAGAGAAGATATTATTGACAGGCTTGACGGCGAAATATCCGATTATCCCGACAGAAATATGGTTGATTTTTATATTTCATATATTTCAAAATATGAAAATTCCGACCAGCTTTTGCCCAATCTGAATTGAGGTAATTATCACTAAAAACGATCGTTATTTAAACAAAAGAGCCGCTGCGCAGGTTTGATAAACACATGGCAGCGGCTTTAAAAGTATAGTTTTCATAATATTTAACTCAGTCGTTAAGCGGGGATAAAATGATATTTCCGGTTTTTCTTGTTTCCTTCATATTTATTATACGCTGATTTTCCGAACCTCTGAAATTAAGTGAAATATTTCTCAGTTCCTCAATAAATCTGCCGTCCACAAGTATATCCGTGTTGTCAAGTATTTCGTCGGTATATTCTGTATAGCGGCATCCGCCGGGTACTAAATCATTTTCATAAGTAAAGCCCGTGTATATCCATACATTTCTGTCCGGCAGCTCATTCCTTACTCTGCGTATAAGCTTAATTATTCCTCTTTGATTTGAAGGCTCAAAAGGTTCACCGCCCAGTATGGTAAGACCGTCGTAGTAGCTTTTGGATAATTCCTTCATTATATAATCCTCATGCTCCGAGGTATACAGCTGACCGTATTCAAAATCCCATGTCTGAGGCTGAAAACATCCTTTGCAATGGTTAGTACATCCGGAAACAAATACGCTCACTCTTATCCCGATACCGTTTGCACAATCTGACGTTATGATTTCTCCTATATACATATAGCGTTACCCTTCTTCGGCACATAGCTGCAACTACGGTATCCGCAATATCTACCCCCGACACCGTTCAGTGATGGGGGTAGATAAATATATGCCGATATAATTTATGACACAGTTTTTTTGTCTGCAAGAACAGAATTTGACAAATGCAGAACTCTTTCCTTAATTTCCTGAGTTCTTCCCTGATTCCAGAATTGAGTTCCTATATATCCGCAAGTCCTTCTTGCCACATTCATCTTATTTTGGTCGGTATTTCCGCAGTTAGGGCATCTCCAAATAAGCTTTCCGTTATCATCTTTAACTATCTGAATTTCACCGTCATACCCACATACCTGACAGAAATCGCTCTTCGTATTAAGCTCCGCGTACATAATGTTATCATATATAAATCTGATAACCTGCATAACAGCCGGGATGTTATGCTGCATATTCGGAACCTCAACATAGGAAATTGCTCCGCCCGGAGAAAGCGTCTGAAATTCCGATTCGAGCTTAAGCTTATCGAATGCATTTATTTCTTCCGTAACATGGACATGATAGCTGTTTGTAATATAATTCTTGTCTGTAATGCCCTTTATAATACCAAACCTCTTTTGCAGGCATTTTGCAAATTTATAGGTCGTGCTTTCAAGAGGAGTGCCGTATATACTGTAATCTATATTTTCCTCAGCCTTCCATTTTGCACAATATTCATTGAGCTTCTTCATAATTTCCAGACCAAGCAGCTTTCCTTCCTCATCGGTAAGCTTTTTACCGTTAAGGCTGTATACACACTCCCACAGACCCGCATAGCCGAGGGATAGGGTAGAGTAGCCGCCGTAAAGCAGTTTATCTATCGTTTCGCCCTTTTTCAGTCTTGAAATTGCTCCGTATTGCCACAGTATAGGGGCGGCATCGGAAAGAGTACCCTTAAGTCTTTCATGACGGCAGCGCAAAGCACGGTGACAAAGTTCCATCCGCTCATCAAATATTTTCCAGAAATCAGCCATATTTCCGTTGGCACTGAGACCTATGTCCACAAGATTGACTGTAACCACGCCTTGATTAAACCTTCCGTAATATTTCGGATCGCCGTTTTCATCAATATAAGGAGTAAGGAAGCTGCGGCAGCCCATACAGGTGTAGCAATGGCCATCACCTTTTTTATCTATTTTATTTTTAAGCATTACTTTCTCGGAAATATAGTCAGGAACCATACGCTTAGCTGTACATTTAGCGGCAAGCTCAGTAAGATAATAATAAGGATCTCCCTCATGTATATTATCTTCCTCGAGAACATAGATAAGCTTTGGAAATGCAGGGGTTATCCATACGCCCGCCTCATTTTTAACACCTGTACAGCGCTGACGAAGAGTTTCCTCTATTATCATGGCAAGATCCTTTTTCTCCCGCTCGTCTTTGGCTTCATTAAGATACATAAATACTGTAACAAACGGCGCCTGTCCGTTTGTTGTCAGCAGAGTGACAACCTGATACTGTATGGTCTGAACGCCTTTGGTAATTTCCTTTCTCAGACGCTCTTCAACTATATCATCTATGGTTTCCTGAGGAACTTCGACACCAAGCATTTCAATTTCTGCCAGAAATTCCCTCTTTATTTTTTCTCTTGATATCTGAACAAAGGGGGCAAGGTGCGTCAGACTTATACTCTGACCTCCGTACTGATTACTTGCAACTTGAGCTATTATTTGTGTTGCTATATTGCAGGCAGTTGAAAAGCTGTGCGGTTTTTCAATTAGAGTTTCACTTATGACAGTTCCGTTTTGAAGCATATCCTCAAGATTTACAAGGTCGCAGTTATGCATATGCTGAGCAAAATAATCCGCGTCATGAAAATGAATTATACCCTTTTCATGAGCCTCTACTATATCCTGAGGGAGAAGGATTCTTCGGGTAAGATCCTTGCTCACTTCGCCTGCCATGTAATCCCTTTGAACGCTGTTGACAGTAGGATTTTTGTTTGAATTCTCCTGTTTGGCTTCTTCGTTATTACATTCAATAAGGCTCAGTATTTTATTGTCCGTCGTATTAGAGGAACGAATAAGTGAGCGATTATAGCGATATCTTACATAATTTCTTGCAAGTTGAAAGGCGCCCTTAGCCATTATTTGTTCCTCAACCATATCCTGAATTTCTTCAACTGACACGGCTCTGTCCATTTTGGAGCATCTGTATTCAACATACCCGGCTATGTCGTTGATGTTCTCATTTGTGATTTTCCCTTGCTCAGTGGCATTGTTAGCCTTCTGAACCGCATTTACAATTTTTTCAATATTAAATGGTTCTTCCGATCCGTTTCTTTTTATAATACGCATATGATCATCTCCGTTTTAATTCTTATACCGCTATATAATGTATTATATTCAGCTTCCAAACGCTATATCTTGTATTATAGCATATGATATTCTCATTTGCAACACTATTTTTTTATTGTTTTCGACAAAATTTTAAAATCACAATTTTTCAATATAGGGCAGGATTGATTAATACTGTATTTTTAAAAGGAAGTGTTTTCTAAGAAAATTTTATATACACAAACTCAATATGATTAATTTTACAAAAATCCGAAAATAAATGAATATAAGCATAATAACATCAATAAAATGAAAATTATTAATATCATAAAATTATACGATTGTAACCGTAAGATTTCAGTGAGTATATACAATGTATGATAAAATTTAAA
>CANRDH010000125.1 GCA_947629295.1 uncultured Clostridia bacterium | reverse complement strand
GTATATACCGTTTCATCCGAATATAATGCTTTTATTTTATCCTGAGAACAGTAATACGGGAAATTCTCTCCGTTTACTTTTACATTGTTTTCACAGTTTACATAACTTCCGCCTGAACCCCAACCGACAAAGGCACCTGAATCGTTCTCTCTTCCATATACCTGACCGCTTGCTTTGACATTCGTGAAGTTCTTATCGCCGTTGCACTCTCCGCTGAAAATACCGACAGGTCCCCATCCGGAAATATAAGCATGATCTACCGTTATATCGCTTACGGAAATCCCGCTTACATATCCGGTAATGCCGACGTTCAATTCTTTTGTTGCAATAGTAAGATTGCTTAATGTATGATTCTGTCCGTAAATGCTTATAAAAAGATTAGTAAAGTTGCTCCAGCCTATAGGTGCCCATTTATATCCGGAAAGATCTATATCGTTTTCAAAGTAAATACTTAACCGACCTTCTCTGTCTACAACTGCATTTGCGTAATACACGACGCTTGCAAGCTCCTGCGGTGTTGAAACATGGAAATTCGGTGCATTTTCTACCGCCCACTCTTTGTCTGCCAATTTCATTATATCCCCTGTATATACCTCACGCTCCCAGTCGGACTTATACGCTGTTACATCCTTTTCATAGGCATATTCCGACACATCAAACTTCATTGCTTTTCCGTATTCGTAGATATCGACAAGTACGTAATAGCCGTCACCCATAAGCTCAAATGTTACAGTATTGTTTTCCGTGTCAACCTCGGCACTCTTTATCAAGTCAAAATCATCTACTTCCTTCGGATAATGCAATGCCATGATATTTTTTTCTGGTACACCCCTTAGTTCATTCTCATTATAACAAAGTCTGAGGGTCGGCTCCTTAAGCTTCTCCGAATTAGTTATTTCAATCGGCGCACCGATTATTCCCACCGTATTGCTTACCATAACGTGTCCGGGGTATGACGTATGGATCCCGCAAAGCTTATTTATATCTCCGTCACAATTTGCAGATAATGTAAATTCGGTTATCTCAGGTTTTTCTTTAACATCAACTGCCTTTTTAATGAACTGCCGTCCTTCTGTTCCGTTTTTTTCGCCGGCCGTTTCCGTTTTTGAGCTTTCTAACGGTTCAGTATTTTTAGCAGTACCGTTTCTGTAATTACAGCCTGTGCAGAGTATAGAAACTGCAGCAAATATAATCAATGCTTTCAATAAACTTCTTTTCATAGCTATTCTCCTTTAACAGCACATATACACTACTATTTTACAAAGCTTACATTTTCTTCGCCGATTCTCTTTGCGAGCTCTCTCAGCATAACGTCATTAACATCAACTCTCATTGACGCCGGTGTCCGCCATAGTTTTCTGCTTTCGGTAAAAAATATATAAAGAGGCTCACTTCCGTCAAATATATCAATTATCTGCTTTGCCCTGATATATTCCGTGCAGGTATCGTTCGGTACACGAAGATACAATCCCGGAGGGGTATTTTTCTTTTGTGAATTTGCCGGCTCAGACGGAATGTTTTTTGATACAGGCAAAATCTTATCGCATATAATCTGCGCAGCCTCGTCCTCACGTCTGCTTACCGTTCCCGATACTCTTACTATTTTTCCTTCGGTAATCATACCGCCGTATTCGTCAAGTGTTCTCGGAAATACGATCATCTCTACTGAGCCGTACTTATCCTCAATATTGACAAATGCCATTCGGGTATTATTCTTTGTTGTCTTTGATTTTATCTTGGAAATCATGCATAATATATCCACTTTTCTGCCGTCCGGATATATGTTTCCGTCCTCGCTGAGTATATCGCACAGTTTGTCTGTATTGTTTGCGGAAATGACATCATCATATTCAGACATTGGATGACCGCTGAGATATATTCCCGCTGTCTCTCTTTCCATATCAAGAAGCTCACGCTTTGTAAACTCCCCTGCATCAGGTAGAGCAGGTTCATCACGGAAATCGCTGTCATCCCCGAACATATTAATCTGTCCCTCTATGCTTATCCTCTTTTCCTCCGCTATACTGTCAAGCATGACAGGCACTGCCATAAGCATCTGTCGGCGGTTCGCTCCCATACCGTCAAGCGCTCCGCATTTTATAAGATTCTCAACTGCCCGTCTGTTAAGCTCCTTACCGTATACCCTTTTGCAGAAATCATAAAGCGAAACAAACTTACCGTTCTGTCTTTCTTCAATTATCGCTTCTATCAGACCCCTGCCAAGACTTTTTATCGCCATAAGACCGAAACGGATATTTTTCCCGCTGACGGCAAAGCCTACATCACTTTCGTTTATATCTGGCGGCAATACCGATATATTCTGTCTTGAACATTCGTCTATATAAGATGCCACCTTTCCGGTATCACCAAGCACACTTGTAAGGAGAGCCGCCATAAATTCACACGGGTAATGGTATTTTTCATATGCAGTCTGATATGAAATATATGCATAAGCCGCCGCATGAGCCCTGTTGAATGCATAGGAAGCAAAGCTTTCCATTTCCGAAAAGATATCAAGTGCGGTTTCTTCGGGTATTCCTCTGCGTATGCAGCCGTCAACTATTACATTACCTCTTTCATCGGTAAGTCCCTTTATAAATATCTGCTTTTCCTGCTCCATAACGCTTTTTTTCTTTTTGGCCATCGCCCTGCGGACAATATCCGCACGTCCAAGGGAATATCCGGCAAGAGTGCGGAATATCTGCATAACCTGCTCCTGATATACGATACAGCCGTAGGTCACCTCAAGGATAGGCTTGAGCAGCGGATGCTTATATGTTATTTTTTCGGGGTGGTGACGGTTTTCTATATATTTAGGTATGCTGTCCATCGGACCGGGGCGGTAAAGAGAAATTACGGCTATGATATCCTCAATGCTTTCGGGACAAAGACGTGTAAGCACGTTCTTCATACCCTTTGATTCAAATTGAAATACACCCTCGGTATCGGCCTTAGAATACATTTCAAATACTCCCTTATCATCATCGGGAATATTATTGACGGAAAAATCCGGTTCGTGTTTTTGTATCATTTTTTCGGCTTCCCGGAGTACCGTAAGATTTCTCAATCCCAGAAAATCCATTTTAAGAAGTCCGAGCTCATCAAGCTCCGTCATTGTAAACTGCGTTACAACCGTATCGTCATTTTTTGCAACGGGTACATAATCCGTAACAGCCTTGTCCGTTATCACAACGCCTGCCGCATGGGTCGTTGTATTCCTCGGCATACCTTCAAGCTTCATTGCCGTATCTATAAGACTGCGTATCTGATTATCGCCGTCATACAGTGCTTTAAGCTCCTTTGATATCTGCAATGCCTTTTCAATAGTCATTCCGATATCACGGGGGATAAGCTTTGCTACCTTGTCGCATACAGCATACGGAACGGCAAGCGCACGTCCGACATCTCTGACTGCTCCCCTTGCGGCCATTGTACCGAATGCCGCTATCTGTGCCACATGGTCTGAACCGTATTTTCTTATAACATAATCAATTACCTCCTGCCTGCGTTCCGTGCAGAAGTCTATATCAAAATCAGGCATACTCACCCTTTCGGGATTCAGGAAGCGCTCAAAGAGCAGATTATACCTTATCGGGTCAATTTCCGTTATTCCTATGCAATATGCCGCAAGACTTCCCGCACCCGAGCCTCTGCCCGCCCCCACGGGAATACCGCAAGCCTTTGCAAAATTTACATAATCGGCAACTATCAGGTAATAATCTATATATCCCATTTGCGACACAATACCTATCTCATATTCAAGACGATCCGTAACGGATTTGTCGGGACTATCACCGTAATATTTCCTGAGTCCGTCATAACAAAGACGTCTGAAATATTCAAGATGCTCCTCATTACCGGGTACATCAAATCGGGGAAGTTTTATTTTTCCGAATTCTATTTCAACATTACAACGCTCCGCTATTTTTGCCGTATTTTCTATTGCTTCGAGTATTGCGGGAAATACGGAACGCATTTCTTCCTCGCTTTTAAGATAAAACTCATCTGTCGGGAATGCCATGGGATTTTCTTCATTTACTGTTTTATTTGTCTGAATACATAAAAGTACATTCTGTGTTTTGCTGTCCTCTTTTTTTATATAGTGACAGTCGTTTGTTGCAGCAAGCGGAATATTCAATTCTTTTGCAAGACGTATTATATTGGGATTTATCCTTTTTTGCTCCGCTATTCCGTGATCCTGTATTTCGAGGAAATAATTATTCTCCCCGAATATTCTTTTATATTCCAGCGCCTTAGCCCTTGCTCCCTTGTAATCGTTATTCATAAGCGCACGGGGAATATCTCCCGCAAGGCAGGCAGAAAGGGCAATAAGTCCCTCATGGTATTTTTCGAGCAGTTCCATATCTACTCTCGGCTTACCGTAAAAGCCCTCTGTCCACGCAAGTGAATCAAGCTTTATAAGATTCCTATAGCCCGTATTATTTTCGCAGAGAAGTATAAGATGACGGTTTTCCCTGTCAATTCCCGCTTCCCTGTCTGTTCGACTTCTCGGGGCAACATATACCTCACAGCCGATTATCGGCTTTATCCCCTCAGCTTTTGCCGCCTTATAAAATTCTATAACGCCGTACATAACGCCGTGGTCGGTTATTGCTATACTGTCCTGTCCGAGTGCCTTTGCCGTGCTTACAAGCTCTTTTATTTTACACGCACCGTCAAGAAGGCTGTATACCGTATGTACATGAAGATGAACAAAGCCGCTCATAGTTACTGTCCTTTCCCGATATGATTCTTTTAAGCTTAAATAAATAATTCATACATAACTTCTTTTCTTATTTCATCGGAAATACGGTTTTTCCTGCCGCCGTATATGCTTACGAATGTCATACCCAATTTTTCCATTATGCGGATCGACGCACGGTTTTCGCTGTCTGCATGGGCAATATAGTGCGTAAGGTTATATTTTTCCCTGCAATATTCCATAAAAGCTTTTGCCGCCTCATATGTATAACCGTTTCCCCAATAATCCTTGTCAATTATCCACCCAAGCTCGCCTGTTTTTCCGTTATCGACAAATTCTGTGCTTACGGCTCCTATGTGTATGCTGTCAAGTATTATCGCCGCATCAAGATATTCAGG
>CANRDH010000124.1 GCA_947629295.1 uncultured Clostridia bacterium | reverse complement strand
AGGAAATTAAAAGAAAAACCTCTGTGCAGGCTTGTATAGCTCCTGTTGAATGGAAAAATAAGAAAATCAATCTTATTGACGCTCCCGGACTTTTTGATTTTGAGGCGGGTCTGTGTGAGGCGGCAAGGGCTGCCGATACTATGCTTATCACCGTATCGGGTAAGGACGGAGTGGCTGTAGGTACCGAAAAGGCTGTCAAGGCGGCTGATGTCAGAGGTCTTACAAAGGTATTTTTCGTAAATGGTCTGTGCGATGAAAGCGCACGCTTTTATCGTGTATTTGAAAGTCTTAAGGCTTCCTTCGGCCCATCGGTTTGTCCTGTTGTTGTTCCGTATATCGTGGACGGACAGGCTGACTGCTATGTTAATTTGCTTGAATATAAGGCATATAAATATATTGACGGAAAGGTGACTAATGTTCCTATTCCGGATATGGGCGACAGACTTGAGGGACTGCGTACAGCTATATGTGAGGCGGTTGCGGAAACAAGTGATGAAATGTTTGAAAAATATTTCTCAGGCGAGGAATTTACCCCGGAGGAAATTATAGTTGGTGTAAGTCAGGGCGTAAGAAACGGAAGTATAAGTCCTGTGTTCTGCGGCGACGCATTGCTCACCTACGGTATAGAACAACTCCTCAACGGCCTTGTGTGGCTCGCTCCGAGTGCTGCGGACAAATCATCCGAGCTTGCTGTTGACCTTGACGGCGAGCCTGTGGAGCTTAGCGCAAATGAGGAGGCTGCGGCTGCCGCAATAGTTTTCAAGACGGTAGCTGACCCGTTTGTCGGAAAGCTTTCATATTTCAAGGTGATATCCGGAAAGATCGGTTCGGATACTCAGCTTATAAATATGAGAACCGGTGTGTCGGAGAAGGTCTCAAAGGTCATGATTGCAAAGGGCAAGAAGCTTGAGGATGCTTCGTATATATCCGCAGGCGATATCGGAGCGGCTGCTAAGCTTGGTTCGGCCAATACCGGAGATACTCTCTGCTCTCCGCTCAGAAAGGTTATTCTTGACAAGGTAAATTACCCTGAGCCTACTCTTTCGATGGCTGTATCGCCAAAGGGTAAGGGTGACGAAAATAAGATCGCTCAGGGTATAATACGTCTGAGCGAGGAAGATCCTACAATAAAATTTGAAACGAATAATGAAACACATGAAATGGTTATAAGCGGAATGGGTGAACAGCACCTTGATGTTATTGTATCAAAGCTTAAGTCCAAATACGGAGTGGATGTAATTCTTAAAAAGCCTAAAGTTGCATACAGAGAAACCATACGCAAGACGGTCAAGGTTCAGGGCAGATATAAGAAGCAGACCGGCGGACACGGCCAGTTCGGTGATGTGTGGATAGAGTTTTCTCCCTGTGACAGCGATGATATGATATTTGAGGAAAGGGTTGTCGGCGGAGCAGTGCCGAAGGGATTTTTCCCCGCAGTTGAAAAGGGACTCAGAGAAAGCATACTCAAGGGCCCGCTCGCAGGATATCCTGTTGTCGGACTTAGGGCTACTCTCGTTGACGGTTCTTATCACCCGGTTGATTCCTCGGAAATGTCATTCAAGACCGCCGCTTCTCTTGCTTATAAGGACGGTATGCCCAAGGCAAATCCTGTTCTCCTTGAACCTGTAGGAGTGCTTAAGGCTGTTGTTCCCGGTGATAACATGGGAGATATTATGGGAGAGATTACAAAGCGCAGAGGAAGAGTTCTCGGAATGAATCAGGCGGAGAATAATATGCAGGAAATAGAAGCGGAGGTTCCGCAGGCTGAAATGAGTGATTTCTCTACATTCATACGCCAGTCTACTCAGGCAAGAGGCTACTTTACGTTCAAATTTGAGCGTTATGAAGAGGCGCCGCAGAATATTGCTCAAAAGGTCATAGAAGAAAATAAAGCGGAAAATTGAAAATTATGAATGTTCCGTGCATAGTACGGAATAAAAAAAGGACTGTCGTACAAGCTGTCAAGGCTTAGTACGGCAGTCTGTTTTGCTTATTGCCGGGAGTTTGTGATTATCGTGTCAATTGCACCTACGAGGGTGTGATATTTGTTTATCATAAGTTCAAGGTATTTCTTACCCTCGTCGGTTATTGAGTAGTAGTTTCTTGTTCTATGTCCTTCGGTTACCTCCTGAGTATATTCCTCAACATAGCCTTGCTCCTGTAAACGGTACAAAACCGGATAAAGGAAACTCATCTTATATGTACTGTTGCTGCGCTTTTCCAATTCCTGAGAAAGCCCATATACATACATAGGTCTTTCTTTCAGTACCCAAAGCGTAAGCATCGGGCTTACCGCCCTTTTGAAATAATCTTCAAATGAATGCTGCAAGTCCTTACCGGAAGTGCTTTCCATACTTTCCACGACCCTTCTATACAATATACTATTTATGCTAACATAAATATTCTGTTAAATCAATATAATTTATGATAATATTATGTGAATAGTATATTATAAAAACCTTAAAATACTTTAAGAAATGTAAGAGGGCGAATTAAGCGGTATGTAAAATTAGAAATTGTGACCACCGTAACCCCAATATGTTACTTCTTCATATTTTATATATATCTGAGAAGGGGATATATTCAGCTCTGAGGAAATTATTTCGGTTATTTTCTCCGTGAGTGCCTCGTATTCGTCCGAGCTTGCCGCACCGTAAATTTTTACTTCTATAAATGCCGAAGGTGTATCTCCGTCTCCTCTGAAATAGAGACGGGAGTTGTCCTCGAAATTAAGCATAAGCCAGCCTTCGCTTTTTCCTCTTATTATGGAAATAGCCTGACCGAGCTTTGTTTTTATGCTTATCTCATTATCAGGAGTAATAGTAACATTGGTTTTAGTGTTAATAAATGGCATAACAGTCACCTCATAAATTTTTAATTTTCAATAATATTTATATTTTTTGTTGCTCTGCGATAACAGAGAAGATAGCTTATCGCAGTTAAAAGCATAAGTGCAACAAAAAGGATTATTATAATAAGTATCGAGCCCGCAGGAGTAAATTTGAACAGCAGGTAGGAGCCTGTGCAGATAATCGCTTCTGTTACTATGGCAATAGCCATGTTGAAGAAAATATTATAATTTCCCCTCAGAGCGTTAAGTTCGTCATCCCATATAAGCTTTGGATTTACACTGTCCATATATATTCCCAGATATGTTGCAAATGTGACAGACAAAAGACTGAGCAGACAGCAGAATATTGTAAACTTGATACCCGTATTGAGGAACAGACAGGCTGCAATTACACTCAGAAGCATTCCCGCTCCGCTGATTATAATGCTGACGGCAGCTTTGATATTTAACTGTGCCGTATAGTCCATGGGTATGTATTTCATAAATGAAAAGTGCTTTCCCTCTCTCGTTATGCCCGAGGAGGCTATACAGTTGAGCGCTGTTACAAGAACCGATACGGCGGAAATTCCGAGCATAAATATAAGTACGGTTTCTTCGTTTCCGCTGTGTATTCCGTAAATAAACGATTTAAGGAAATTCGTTTGGTAATTTATCAGATACACAAGATATACAAATATCGGAATCATAAAATTAATCATGACGCAGTTTGTAAAATATGCGGGAGTACGCAATAATATTTTGAATTCCTTTTTCAGGTAGGATGTTGTCGGGCGGCGCTGCTTCATCTTTCCGATTATATCGTTAAGAGATTTCCGCCCCTGTGACATACCCTGACCTACGCCTGCTGCACCGGGGAAATATATTGCCTGCGCTATAAGCATAAATAAAACTATGGCTATGATATTTACAGCGAGATAGATAAGAATATTCAGTATGCTTCCCGTTCCCATTGAGCTTATCAGCAGGGGGACAGTTGGAAAAATAATATTCATAACTTTAAGAATACCGTTATCGGGCTTTGAAAGTGCGTATATGAGTTTTTCACTGCTGAAGCCGCTTTGTGCTATAAGATATATTATTCCGAAAATAACAAGGAAGGTAAATATACCCGTTATTTTATTTACCGTATCCTTATTCTTGATAAAGCGTGTAAAATACATTACAAGCATACATAATATTCCGCAGTATATAAGCGGCAATATCGGCATGGTAAGAGTTCCGATAACTGCAATCAGCCACGAATACAGAGGCATATTTCCGCCGAGAATATAGCCGATAATAGCGGCTATTATAACCAGACATTCCATGACGCTTTCACTTATCATAGCGGCTGTGAATTTGGACGCGATTATCTGATAGGGCTTGAGGGGGAGAGGAAGCAGATTTTCGATATCGCCCGAAAAATAGAATACCGAAAAGAAAACATTAAGCCCGAATATAAATGAAAATGCGGCAATGAGGTGGAGAAACATTTCAACTCCGTTTTCCTGTGTACCCGTTTGTGTAAGCGCCCCCGTTGCCGTGTATATGATAACTCCGACGAAAAAGGTCATGGGCAGCATTATACCGAAAGCCGCAATCAAGGACATTACGATATAGAAAATTTTATTCCGCTTTTTTTCCTTATCATTTGGCTCTACTCCCTTGATAAGAGCCGATACCAATCTAAAATAAAGTCTCATTTTTCCGTCAGCTCCAAAAATATATTTTCAAGTGACTCGTTCTTATTTTGTTTTTCCAGCTCCTCAAGGTTTCCGTTATAAAGAATATGTCCTTTTTTTATAATGACCACACGGTCGCATAGCTTTTCCGCAACCTCGAGCACATGGGTGGAGAAAAATACGGCATTGCCCTCCTTCGTATGCTCACGCATAAGCTGTTTAAGCTCAAATGCAGATTTCGGGTCAAGTCCTATCATAGGCTCATCGAGTATCCAGACCGGAGGCTTATGAACGAGTGCGGCTATAACCATAATTTTTTGCCGCATGCCGTGGGAATAGCTTATCATAGGTGAACCGAGCGCCTCCGTAAGTCCGAATTTTTCGGCAAGGCTTTCCGTCCGTTTTTGCCGCACATCCGTCGGCACCTTATATATATCCCCGATGAGTTCAAGATACTCGGCTCCCTTAAGCCTTAGAAATATATCGGGATTATCCGCTATATACCCTATAGATTGCTTTGCCTTTATAGGGTCTTCTCTTATGTTAAACCCATTAATTGTAACCTTTCCGGAATCGGGCCTTATTATTCCCGTTAGGATTTTCATGGTTGTTGTTTTGCCCGAGCCGTTAGG
>CANRDH010000123.1 GCA_947629295.1 uncultured Clostridia bacterium | reverse complement strand
AAAACCGATATGACTTCCTCACTTTCAACCGAGGATTTTAAAGAATTAGCAGAACAAACTCCGACCGGCACTATAGGCACACCGGATGACATAGCGAGAACCGCACTATTTCTCGCTGATAAAAATTCTTCTTTCATAACCGGACAGGTCATTGGTGTAAACGGAGGATTTACTGTCTGAATTTTTTGTAATATAAATAGGGTCGTTTCAGATTTCAATTTTCCGAAACGACCTGTTGTTTTATTCTTTTTTCTCCCTTTCCGCTTCGTCTATCAAGGCTTCCTGTTCCTTAAGGTATTCCTCCCGTTCTCTTGCTTCCTTAACAATTTCTTCGTCCTTACTCATTTCTCTCAGCATATCAATTGTTTCCCTGACCTCCGGAATATCTGTGCTTTCATACAACTCAGCAAGTTCTTCCTCGGTTTCTGCATTTATAAGCATCAACCAATCTTCCATTCTTTTTCTGCTCTCTGTGTTTTTTTCCATTTAAGAAACCTCCTTTTTTAATTTGTATCAATTATTTGTTTTATCTGCTCTTCGGAAAAACCCGCCTTGCGCATTTTTTCTATCATTTCATTTATTCCCTCTGTTTTGCCCTCAGCTTTGCCCTCGGCTCTGCCCTCGGCTTTACCCTCGGCTCTGCCTTTTTCTCTGCCGATTTTTTCACCTATTTCAATTCCTTCTCTTTTTGCTCCTCCCAAAGCGGTTGCTTCGTCATGAATACGTTTTTCACGGTAAAATGCTTCCTGTCTCACCTTTTCGTCCGCACTTAATTCTCTCAACATTACTATTGTCTTTTGTACTTCGGGAATTTTACTTGTATTCTGTATGTCCATAAGATCACCCTCCGTTTCTGCATTTATAAGATCCAGCCAATCTTCCATACGCTTATTTTTTCTGGCATATTTTATTTTCTTCAATTCAAAGAAATGTATTGCAAACTTATTTGATAACACCTCATGTCTTGTTGATTCCATTACCTTGAAATGCGAATGATAATCCTTACAGTCAAACTGATTAAAATTTATTATATTAATACATATAGTCTGCTTCAGCTCGCCGTATTCTTCACCTGTCTTAAGCTCGTCACTGTACATTTTTGACCAGTAATACAGTGTTCTCTCATTGAAATCAAATTCCTTGTTTACCTGCATTTCTATATTTACGATTCTCTCGTCAACTTTAAGTTTAAGATCAAGTCTGCTGAATTTCTGCTGAAAATATTCCGGTGTAAGCTCTACATTGTCTATATAAATCGCGTTTATGCTTTCACGGGGTATTTCCAACAAATCAGATATAAATGTCGCTATTATATCCTTATTATTCTCATTTCCGAATATACGCTTGAATATGATATCAAGCTTAAGCATTACTATTTTTTCATCCCTGTTCATTTCCGGCACCTCCCTGCTCTTTATATTATTATATCATTTTGTTTGCTGAAAATCTATATATAAAACAAAAAAACAAACCGTTTCGATACAATAACCGTAAACGATCTGTTTTAGCTTTATTTAGGATATACACAAATCAAGTATTTTTATCAACCTGATGAAAAGTTTTAAGATTGCCTGTTTTTTGGCTGCGTTTTGCAAGTTCGTCCATTACCTCGGCAACAGTTATGCCTTGCTGAGCCATCATTACAAAAAGATGATATATAAGATCGGATATCTCAAGAACGGTTTCCTTATTGTCCCCGTTTTTTGCAGCTATAATGGTTTCACTGCATTCCTCTCCGACCTTTTTCAGGATCTTATCAAGACCCTTTTCAAAAAGATAGCAGGTATATGATCCCTCCTGTTTTTCTTCCTTTCTGCTGATAATAGTATCATAAAGATTATATAGCTCGTTATTACCGTTCCCCATTCTTAAATTCCTCCCATATGTTATTAAAAAAGCATGAATGACTTCCCGTATGACAGGCTGCACCTGTCTGCTCAACTGTTATAAGCAATGTATCCTTATCACAATCGCCCTTTATATCAAGCACTTTCTGAACATGACCCGAGGTTGCTCCCTTATTCCACAGTTCCTGCCTTGAACGGCTGTAAAACCATGTATATCCCGTTTCAAAGGTCTTTCGCATAGACTCCCTGTTCATATAAGCAAGCATGAGCACCTCTCCTGTTGAAGCCTCCTGCACCACCGCAGGGATAAGCTCGGATTTTTTAAAATAATCCTCAATAAAATTGAACTTCCCCATTACAGATTAGCTCCCTTTCCGTTATGCTTTGCCGCATGAGCAACCTCGATCGCTCTTGCAAGATCCAGAGTCCCGGAATATATTGCTTTTCCTGAGATTGCTCCGTATATATCAAGGTCAGTAAGATTTATTATATCCTTAAGGTTTGCAACACCGCCCGAAGCTATGATATTACATTTGACCGCCGCCTTGAGTTCATCAAGCATTGTAAGATTCGGGCCGCTCATCATGCCGTCTTTGGATATATCCGTAAAGATCATATACTGTACTCCTATATCCTCCATACGCTTCGCAAGCTCGGTATACTTTACCTCAGACGTATCCGTCCAGCCCTCGGCTGAAACATATCCGTCCTTTGCGTCTATCCCCACTGCTATTTTTGAAGTATATTTTCTTACAGCCTCACGTACAAAATCCGGATTCTTTATTGCGGCGGAGCCGAGTATTACCCTATCTATTCCGTTTTCAAGATAAAATTCAACCGACTCCATTGTGCGTATCCCGCCGCCGACTTCTATTTTAATATCGCAGTTTTTACGTACATCAAGAATAACCTCAGAATTTCTTCTTTCTCCCTCTTTTGCACCGTCAAGGTCTACAACGTGCATGAACTTTGCTCCGGCTTCAACGAAACTTTTTGCCGTATCAATTACACTATCGGCAACCTTATGAACCGTGGAATAATCTCCTCTGTAAAGACGTACACAATTTCCATCTATAATATCAATTGCAGGTAAAACTAACATATATATATCAACCTTCCTAAAAAGTCAATTTCAAGTTTATTCGATATCATAATACTCCCTTGGTCGAAAGCGGCTTATCGCCTGATGTCTGCATAACGGCGGCTTTCAGTGCATGAGCAAGTGCCTTATACAGTGCTTCGGTAATATGGTGCGAATTTTTTCCGTACATCGCCTTAAGGTGCAAAGTTATGCCGGCATTATAGGCAAATGCCCTCATAAATTCCTCTGTCATACAGCTATCATAATCACCGATTTTTTCCTCAGGAAAAACAGCGTCAAAGACAAGATACGGTCTGCCGCTTATGTCGAGCGAGCAAAAGCCGAGCGCTTCATCCATCGGAACATAGAACGAACCGAAACGGGCAATTCCACTCTTATCACCTATTGCCCGTGAAAAGGCTGTACCGAGAACTATCCCCGTATCCTCTATCGTATGGTGGCAATCAACATCAAGATCGCCCTTTGCTTTGACTTTCAGACCAAAGCCTCCGTGAACGGCAAGGGCTGTAAGCATATGGTCAAAAAATCCTATGCCGGTGTCTATATTAACCTCTCCGCCGTCAAGATTAAGCTCAACGCTTATCCGGGTCTCCTTTGTTTCTCTTGTAACCAAAGCTGTGCGCATATTCCGCACTCCTTTCGATATCGTACGAATTAGTATAAATCATACCGTCTTTGTTGTAAATACTTAATAACAAAAACTTAAACATTTTCGGGCAAAATAACAAATCTGCTTTTTTCAGTGATTTCTTTTTAGTATCTTTTCGATAATAAACTTCTCAAATAAAACAAGAAATTCCTTATTTTCTTCTTCATTCCCCGTTGTTATCCTTAGTGCGTCCGCACCCTTGAAATACCTCACGGCAATACTGTTTTCAAGAAGAAATTCATATATCTGCCCTGCCTTATCACTTTCAACAAATACGAAATTGGTTTTCGGCTCATATACCTTAAAGGGCAGCTTATAATTATCTGTTATATCCTTAACGCCCTTATATAGCAGGGCGGTATTTTTTATTATTTCCTCTGTGCGTAAGGCAAGAATATCCTTGTGGCTGTATATGCATCTTCCTATTTCCTGAGAAACGGTATTGACATTATACGGTGCCTTTACTGCTCTGAGTGCAGTGGTAAGCGTTTTATCGGCAACTGCAAAGCCCAGTCTTATCGCGGCCGAACCGACAGCCTTTGATGCAGTTCTCAGTACTATAAGATTATCATAGAGTGCTGCCTCCTTTATAAGGCTTTCATCCCAGAAATCCATATATGCTTCGTCCAGAACAACAAGGCAGTCCACACCTTTTACAAGTCGGCGTGCCTGCTCTGCATTTATCCCCTGACCTGTCGGGTTGCATGGATTTGAAAATATTATCATATCCGCATTTTCCGATTTTGAAAGGCTGATAAGCTCGTCAACATCGATATTTAGGCTGTCATTTTTCCTGTATGTTATTATTTCATTTTCGGAAAGATATGAATAAAATGCATACATTGAAAAATCGGGGTCTGTTACAATAACCTTGCTGTTTTTTGCAAGCATTGCCGAAGCAAGCAGATACAGAAGCTCATCAGAACCGTTTGAAGCGGTTACATTATCGGGAGAGATACCGTAATATTCAGCAAACTGCTCAATAAGCCTTGCCGAGTTTGGGTCGGGATATCTGTTGAAATCAACATTACCAATTATATTCTTTATTTCGTCTTTTATTACTTCGGGAAAGTTATAATACGACTCATTTGCATCAAGTCTTATCCTATAATTTCCGCTTATCGGTTCATAAGGCTCAAGCTTACGAACCTTTTCGCATAGTTTATATGGCATGATTGCACCTCTTATTAAAAAATCATTTTTCTAATATCTAAAATAATTTAACATAAAGTTATTTGTGAGTATCAACAATTATCCGCTTCTATGTGTCGGCGAAGTATCGCCGAGGTCAGACCTTAAAGCCATCGACAAGGGGCCGCCCTCTCGCAGGGCGACCCCTCTTGAAAAACAGTCCACAGGACTGTTTTTCAATTCACCCCTTGCCCAGGCGTAAAGGCTAAAGATTTCGCTGTCTGCGGACAGCGACCGGAGGCTCTGCCTCCGGACTCCGCAAGCCTTTTGAAAAAGGCTTGACCTAAAACTGCTGTTTTGCCCGCCGTAAGTAACACGATACTGACTTGCCTTTTCCGACAGGCAAACCAAATGTCGGGATAATCAGTTTTTCGGCAATTTAAACCCACGGTGGAGCAAACCCG
>CANRDH010000122.1 GCA_947629295.1 uncultured Clostridia bacterium | reverse complement strand
ACATTGATGTCACAATCAGCATCGTAATAAATTTTTGGCATTTTAAAGACCTCCAAATAAAATTAATTAGATATGTACCCATTGGGTACGAAATATATATGAAATCTGTTAGACCGTTATTTACGGGAGGTCGCTGAATCCTTTTCGATTGCGACAGTTCCTGTTCGGACGATCTCACGGATACCATATGGCCTGAGAAGATCAATCAGTGTTTCAAACGCTTCAAGCGTATCTGCAAATTGCAGCGTCATTGTATTGACGGAAACATCAACTATCCGTGCCCCCATAAGCTCTGATATTTTCATGATATCAAGCCTTTGCTTAGACGGGCAGCTTACCTTTATCAGCGAAAGCTCACGACTTATATATTCTCCCTCTTTATAGGTCCTGACCTTTATTACGGGAATCACCTTGTTGAGCTGCTTTTCAAGCTGCTCGATAACATATTCGTCGCCGTGGGCAACTATAGTCATTCTTGAAATATCGGGATCCTCTGTTATTCCCACGGCAAGACTATCAATATTGAAGGCTCTGCGGGAGAAAAGTCCCGATACTTTGGAGAGAACGCCGGGGTGGTTTTCCACAAGAACTGAAAGAGTATATTTCATATAGGCGCCTCCTTATCTTGATGAAGTATTGGGATGAACATTGCATACAAGCACAAACGGTTTATCGCTTTTCAGCATGGCTTGTGCATATTTTTCGGCTTCCTCGTTGCTTGATGCAAATGCCGAATCAATCCCATACGCTTTTGAAAGTGCTACAAAGTCCGGAATTGTATCGAGCTCCGTTATGGCATATCTGCTTCCGTAATGGACGTCCTGAAGCTCATGTACCATTCCTAAAACGGTATTCCTCATGACAATTATTTTGATATTCAGCTTTTCCTGTGCTATTGTCGCAAGCTCATTCATGGACATCTGAAACGCTCCGTCACCGCATACGGCAACAACATCCCTTGACGGTCTTGCAAGCTTCGCTCCGACTGCCGCCGGAACTGAATAACCCATTGTACCCATACCGCCCGAGGTTAGGAAGCGGCCGTCACGTATGCGATAATTATTAGAACACCATATCTGATTCTGACCTACATCTGCAGCCATAATAGCCTTTGGCTTGAGCATGGTTGACAGCTTTGCTATAAAGCTTTTAGGCTCAACATAACCCTCAAAAATCTGTGGAGCTGAGGCATATTCCTCTTTCCATTTTTTAATCTGCTCCGTCCACTCCGCAGGTGCAGTATAATCAACCGCCTTAAGCATCTGCCCGAGGACGTTTTTCATATCTCCGACTATCGGAACTGTGGTTTTCATATTCTTGCCTATCTCAGCAGGATCTATATCGATATGTATAACATTTGCACGTTCAACGACCTGGTCGGGAGAAGCAACTGCTCTGTCTCCGACTCTTGCACCGCAGAGTATAACGAGGTCTGCGTTATGTATAGCGATATTTGCCGCTTTGACTCCGTGAGAGCCTATCATTCCTACATAGAGGGGATCGTCTGACGGCATTACACCTATGCCCATCATGGTAGATATGACAGGTATACCCGTAACCTCGGAAAATTCACGCAGTTTAGGCTTAGCCCCCGATGTGAGAACTCCGCCGCCGGCACATATTATCGGACGTTTTGAGTCCTTTATCATTTCGAGCGCTCTTTTTACCTGCATCGGGTGTCCCTGAACACTCGGCTTATATCCTATAATATTAACCTTTTCGGGATAAACAAATTCTTCAACAGTACCCTGCTGTATATCCACGGGAACATCTATAAGCACCGGGCCGGGTCTGCCTGTTGAGGCTATATGAAACGCCTCCTTGAATACTCTCGGAAGATCTGCCGTATTCTTTACAAGGTAGCTGTGTTTAACGAAGGATTCGCAGGCACCTGTGATATCCGCCTCCTGAAAAACATCACGGCCGAGGACATCGCTCTTAACCTGACCTGTTATACATACAAGCGGTATGGAATCCATATATGCTGTAGCAATACCCGTAATGAGGTTAAGCGCGCCGGGCCCCGAGGTCGCCGCGCATACGCCCACACGGGAAAGAGCCCTTGCGTAGCCGCTTGCAGAATGTGCGGCATTTTGTTCCTGTCTGACAAGAACGGCTCTTATATCTGTACGGTAAAGCTCATCAAAGAAAGGACATATAACCGCACCCGGATATCCGAATACGACGCGTACCCCTTCCTCCTGAAGGCATTTTACCATGATTTCTGCGCCGCTTATCATATCATCACTCCATAAAATCCAATTAGCCTAATTATACCATGATAGAAAATCAGTGTCAAGCAAAATCGGGTCTGCATTACATTTATCTTGAACCTCAGAAGAAAGTACTGAGGGCAGTAAATTTGAAAACAGCCCAACAAAGGGCTGTTTTTTGCCGTTATGCCTGTAAATAGAAATTTTTAACAAAATTCTTATAGACTCTTTTGAAATCTGCTATATGTTTTCTGCCTATTATTGCTTTTTCTCCGTTTATCATTACAACCTCATTACCGCTGACGGAAGATATACAGTACATATTGACTGCGTATGATTTGTGTATGCGGTAAAAACAGTGTCTGGGCAATAATTCAAACACCCTCGAAATTGTCTTGGAGCTTTTGAAAATATTGTCTGCTGTCCGAACAAGACAATACTTTCCGTCACCCTCAAGATAAATTATACTTTCAGAATTGATTGTTTTCTGTTCGCCGTTCTCAATTATTATTATAGGATTGAGAAGCCTTTGCTGCTGTAAATAACTATCCAATGCCGATGTCAGCTTATCTTTATCGAGAGGCTTGACGAAAAATCTGAACGGCTGGACCTCAAACGAGTCAAATACAAACTGAGGATAGCTCGTAACAAATACAATACTGCAAATGCAGTTTTTAAGACGTATCCTCCTTGCAGCCTCAAGTCCGTTGATACCCGGCATCTGATAATCAATGAACACCATATCGAATATATAATCCGAATCAAGCAACTCCTTGCCGTTGGTAAATTCACATAATTCCATTTGTATTCTTTTTCCTCTTTTATACTCGAGCAGAATATCCTTCAACCGGCTTCTGAATACCTGTTCATCATCGCAAATCGCTATCTTCATACTATCATTCCCCGCATTTAAAATATCTGCATTTCAGAGAATTTGTTTTACTTACATAAGACATTTTTAAGATATGTCTGAATGTATATATAAATCTAACATTATTATAGATGTTTTATTTTTCTTTGTCAACTTTTTTGGGGCCGTAATATTTTTTTGGGAATATTGGGAAATACAGTCGGGCGTAGTATGATTTGTATGCTCATAAGCAGGAACAGCGTTATTTGTGTTTTATTAAAAAAAGATTGAAAAAAATTATAAAAATCCTTGCAATTTGGGTAATAATGTGTTATAATTCGTTTGTTACTCAGTCAGAACTGAAAGAGGTGAATTCAAATGAAGGAGAACATTCATCCGAATTATAACCAGACTACGATTACCTGTGCTTGCGGTAATGTAATCGAAACGGGTTCAACAAAAAGCAATATCCGTGTTGAAATTTGTTCAAAGTGTCATCCGTTCTTTACAGGCAGACAGAAGCTTGTTGATACGGGCGGACGTGCAGACAGATTCAACAGACGTTACGGTATTAATCAGAAATAATTTTCATGAAGCGGTACACTTTGCTGTGTGCCGCTTCATAAGCATATATGGATTTTTCTGAAAGGGTATTTTATGAATATGTCATATAAGACAATAGAAAACGAAGCGCAGGATGAATTTGTCGAGCAGAAATCAAAATTTATCGGTTATGTGCGGCCCGTGAAAACGGAAGAGGAAGCACTGAATTTCATTGAGAAAAAGAAAAAATATCATTGGGATGCAGCGCATAATGTATATGCATATATCATCAGGGATAAAGGAATACAGCGGTGCAGTGATGACGGAGAGCCGCACGGAACCGCAGGGGTGCCTGTGCTTGATGTTATGAATAAATCGGAGGTAACGGATGCTGTTGTCGTTGTTACAAGGTATTTCGGCGGAATACTCCTCGGTGCGGGCGGATTGGTGCGTGCTTATACAAGAGGGACAAAGATCGCACTTGATGCAGGCGGTATTATTACGATGAAAAGCTGCAATATATGCCGCCTTAGCTGCGATTATAACCAATACGGTAAAATATCGGGGCTGATTCCGTCCTTCGGAGGAGTTATTGACAATACGGAATTCGGGGCTAATGTAATTATGGACTTCCACATTGCACCGGAAGTAATGAATAAATTTGAAAAACAGCTTGCGGACGCAACAAGCGGAAGTGTTGAAGCGGAAATAATTGATGAAAAGTTTTTTAAGATGAAAAGCTGACTGTTGCAGGTGATGTTATGGCAAAGGTTAATTTTGACGGCAGCAGAATAAATTACGGTAATCTTGCTGCATATGGATTTATGCGGCAGGATGATTTTTACGTATACAGGACTGATATTTTAAGCGGTCAGTTTGAAATGTGTGTTAAGATTGGACAAAACGGGGAAATTGATACTCATGTAACAGATAAGACGCTCGGAGATGAATATATTCTGCACCTCACGGATTCTGAGGGTACTTTCGTAGGTGCGGTAAGAGAGGAATACGAAAGGGTACTCAGTGACATACGGAAAAACTGTTATATCGGAGGAAACTTTGAGAATATACTAATTAGCAGGATAGAAGAATATGCCGGTGAAAAATACGGGAGCTGTCTTGAGTTTCTCTGGGAAAAATCGCCCGACAGTGCCATACTCAGAAGAAAGGACAGCGGAAAATGGTATGCGGTTATAATGACTGTCGGAATGGATAAGTTAGGCTTTAACTCCAATAGTAAGATATGCGTCATTAATCTTCATGCACTCCCGGAAAGAGTCAGTGAGATAATTGACGGTGTCGGTTATCTTCCGGGTTATCACATGAATAAGAAAAGCTGGTACACAATACGGCTTGACGGCAGCGTCGGTATCGGAGAAATTCTGCCTTTAATAGACGAGAGCTATGCACTTGCACTAAAAAAATAATAATAATTTCTAATATGTATCATCACTTGGGAATAGAAGAAAATTGGTACTGTACCTCTGAATTTTAATTTATCTGCCGGACAGGATATGATAGATAATAACAGGTGCAGATTTTACGGTATAAGTGTTATCATGCTTAATTGTGAGCATGACGGTATGGTTGAATAAGCTGTGATTTCGATGATGAACCCACATATATTACAAAGGAAGAATTACGGCTTTCATTTGGATTTGCATAATATATCCGAACTGTGAAATGTTTAAGGATAACG
>CANRDH010000121.1 GCA_947629295.1 uncultured Clostridia bacterium | reverse complement strand
ATAAGCAAATCGCCGGCGGTATTTGATTATGATAAGCTGGAATGGTTCAATGCGGAATATATCAAGGCTATGACTGTTGAAAAATTTGCTGAAGCTGCGGAGCCTTATTTCGGAAAGGCACTTGGGGATAAGCCGCTTGACAGAGTTAAGCTTGCCGGAATTTTGCAGCAAAGAACCGTAAGGCTTACGGAAATTCCCGAAAAGATAGCATTTTTTGCCGAACAGCCGGAATATGACAAGGAATTGTTTATAAATAAAAAGAGCAAGACGAACCTTGAAAATGCCCCCGGACTTTTGAAAGCAGGTGTAGAGGCACTTGAAGCATTGACAGAATGGAATCACGACAGCATACATGACTGTCTTATCGGTCTTGCGGAAAAATTGGGTGTAAAGAATGGCACGGCAATGTGGCCTGTCAGGATTGCAGCATCGGGAATGACGGTAACACCGGGAGGTGCGGTTGAAATACTTGATATACTCGGCAGAGAGGAATCACTTGCAAGACTGCACAAGGGACTTGATAAGCTGCAAGGTTGAGCCTTACGTCACGGAAATGATGGCGACTAAATGTTAAGTTTAGATCAAGCCTTTTCAAAGGCTTGCGGATGGTAAAATCTTCGGCGTGAGAAGAACTTCGCCGGCGGCAGTTTTTTACTAAATTAACATTACTATCTATATGAAAAGGAGAATGGGAAATGGCTGAGGAAAATAATGTTGCAGAGGTTGCCGCAGGCAATTTTATTGAGGATTTTATTAATGAGGATATCGCAGAGGGCGGTATGTATGAGGGTAAGACAGTGCATACGCGTTTTCCGCCCGAGCCTAACGGATATCTTCATATCGGTCATGCAAAGGCTATTTGTATAGATTTCGGCATGGCTGAAAAATTCGGGGGAAAATGTAATCTCCGTATGGACGATACTAACCCCACAAAGGAAGATGTTGAGTATATTGATGCAATAAAAGAGGATATAAAGTGGCTCGGCTTCGATTGGGAGGACAGATTTTACTTTGCGTCCGAATATTTTGAGCAGATGTACGAATATGCTGTCGAGCTTATCAAAAAGGGTCTTGCATATGTATGTGAGCTTACACCCGAGCAGGTAAGGGAAAACAGGGGGGATCTTACTACTCCTGCAAAAAGTCCGTATCGTGACAGACCGATTGAGGAAAGTCTGGAGCTTTTTGAAAGGATGAAAAACGGTGAATTTGAGGAAGGCAAAATGACCCTCCGTGCAAAGATAGACCTTGCAAGCGGTAACTTTAATATGAGAGATCCCGTAATATACAGGATAAACCGTATTCCGCACCATAGGACGGGAGATACATGGTGTATATATCCAATGTATGACTTTGCGCATCCTATAGAGGATGCGATAGAGGGAATAACACATTCGCTCTGCACACTTGAATTTGAGGCACACAGACCGCTTTATGACTGGGTAATAGATAATATAACATCCCCATGCAAGCCAAGACAGATAGAGTTTTCAAGACTCGGCATAAATAATACCGTAATGAGTAAAAGAAAGCTCCGTCAGCTTGTCGAGGACGGCTATGTAAACGGCTGGGACGACCCGAGAATGCCTACTCTCTGCGGACTTCGCAGGCGTGGATATACTCCTGCTTCCATACGCAATTTCTGCGAAAGGATAGGAGTTTCAAAAACCAACAGTACAGTGGAATACAGCTTCCTTGAGCATTGTCTCAGGGAAGACCTTAATGAAAACGCAAAGAGAGTTATGTGTGTGCTCAACCCGATAAAGCTTATTATAACAAATTACCCTGAGAATAAAACGGAAACCTTTGATGTTGAGAATAATCCGCAAAAGGCGGAGGACGGTATGCGTACCATAACATTCAGCAGGGAATGTTATATAGAGGCGGAGGACTTTATTGAAGAAAAGATAAAGGGATATAATCGCTTCTATCCCGGAAATGAGGTAAGACTTAAATCCGCTTATATTGTAAAATGCACAGGCTGTAAAAAGGACGAAAGCGGGAAGGTTATCGAGGTATATGCTGAATATGACCCCGAAACAAGGGGGGGAGATACTCCTGACGGGAGAAAGGTAAGAGGTACCGTGCATTGGGTAGATGCAAAAAACTATATTGACGCAGAGGTAAGACTTTACGAAAACCTCTTTACCGACCCGGAGCCTGATGTCGGGGATAAGAATTTTCTTGATTATATCAATCCGACAAGTCTTACGGTTCTTAAAAACTGTAAAATAGAAAAATCCGTTGAGGAAGCGCAGTACCCGACATTCTATCAGTTTATGCGTATGGGTTATTTCTGCCTTGATAAGGACAGCACAAAGGATAAGCTTATATTTAACCGTAGTGTATCGCTTAAAGACGGATATAAGAAGAAGTAAATATGAGATTAAGAAGTATAAGGGTAAATCAAAGAAACAGTCTTATATTTTTATAATCTGAGGATTTATCAGCTTTATTATTGATTTCCCCGGAACAGGTATTGTTTCCCCTTCGGAAAATACGGATATGCCGCCGTATATTCCCGTACCCGATTATATAGCTGTTCCTGTTGTCTTTTCTCTGGCAGGTGCTATGTTGGTACTGTTTAAAAATATTATAAGTAAAAAAGATAAATAGAATCTTTGTTCTGTATTTCGGAGGTGCTGATATGAAAAATTCAAGTGCAATAATACTTGCAGGCGGCGAGGGAAAAAGAATGAACTCCAACCGCCCTAAGGTACTGAGCGAGGTTATGTTTCAGCCTATGCTGAAATGGGTAATAGACGCCGTAAGGACGGCAGGTATAAAGGATATATGCGTTGTCACAGGAAGTAAGCATGAGGATGTCGAGGAATATCTGTCGAAATTTTCGTTTGAGGTTGAAACAGTATATCAGCCGGAGCGGCTCGGTACAGGTCATGCAGTTATGATGGCAAGGCTGTTTCTTGAAAAGCACAGAGGAAGCGATGTACTCATACTTAACGGTGACGCACCGTTTATCAGTTCAGAAACGATAAGAAATGCATTTGTCGTGCATAATCAGACGGGCGAGATAGACCCTGAGGTGTTTGACTGGGAAGAACCGCGAGAGCCTTCTCCAAACAGAGGATGTACCGTCATTTCCGCAGAGGTTGACGACCCATCAGGCTATGGCAGGATTGTGCATGAAACGGACGATGAGGTATTTTTCCATTTAAAAACCCTGAAGGCGATAGTTGAAGAAAAGGAAGCCGACGACGAAATACGCAAGATAAAAGAGGTTAATTCAGGCGCATATTGGTTTGAGGCGGATATACTTCTTGACGCACTCGGAAAGCTTAAAAGAAGTGAGAAAACAGGTGAATTTTATCTAACCGATACCGTAGCCATAATAAAAGACAGCGGCAATGCCGTTATGTCATATAAGGCTAAAAATGCTGATTCTGTGCTCGGAGCGAATGACTGTATTCAGCTTGCACAGCTTAATGAAATAGCAAGAATGAGGATTATCCGCAAGCACATGAAAAACGGAGTCAATATCCCCTGTACGGACGGGGTTATGATAGGAAAGGATGTTGTTATAGGCACAAACACAACAATTCTTCCGTCAACTGTTATAAGGGGAAAGACAAAAATAGGCTCGTATTGTGAAATAGGCCCTGCCGCACTTATCGACTGCTGTGAGATTAAGGACAATGTTTTTGTTGGAAATACAAATATTAAAAACCGTATTTTGTAAATGCAGGAAAAACTTATATTTTTGTTTGTGCATATTAAATTGAAATTTTTGTTTTTTTTGCGAGAATTACATAAATGCAACAAAACTCCTTAAAAAGCTTCAATTATTTGACAAAAACTTGATTTTTCGGCGAATAGGTATTAAAATATTAAGTAGCGATGTGGAGCGTACCGACGGTGAAGCTCCGCGGATTGAAAAACAAATAATATTATTGGGGGAAAAATTAAATGAATTTTCACGGCAAGGATATCAAGATTTTTACTTGTAATTCCAACAGAGCAGTAGCCAAGGAAATTGCCGATTGTCTGGGCATTCCTGTGGGTAAATCCGAGGTTACGAGCTTCAGCGACGGAGAAATTGCTGTTTCTCTGCATGAATCTGTAAGAGGCTCGGAGTGCTTTATTGTGCAGTCAACCTGTGCTCCCGTTAATGACAATATCATGGAGCTTCTTATTATGATAGACGCCATGAAGCGTGCTTCAGCCGCCAGAATTACGGCTGTTATTCCTTATTTCGGCTATGCCCGTCAGGACAGAAAGGCAAAGGCTCGTGACCCGATTTCAGCTAAGCTTGTAGCAGATCTTATCACTACTGCGGGTGCTGACAGGGTTCTTACAATGGATCTCCATGCCGCTCAGATTCAGGGATTTTTCAATATTCCCGTTGACCATATTGTGGGTGCGCCGATACTTGCAAATCATTTCAAGAAGATGATAGGCGACAATCCCGATGATTATGTTGTTGTATCGCCCGACCTTGGCTCTGTCACAAGAGCAAGAAATTTTGCAACACGTCTTGGTTGTTCGATAGCAATAATTGACAAACGCCGTCCAAAGGCTAATGTATGTGAGGTTATGAGCATTATCGGTGAGGTTAAGAATAAAAAGGTTATTCTTGTTGATGATATGATAGATACTGCCGGTACACTTTGCAATGCTGCTCAGGCGGTTATTGAAAGAGGCGGAGCTACCGAGGTATATGCAGGTGCTACTCATGCAGTACTTTCCGGCCCTGCTGTGGAAAGACTTAAGAACAGCGTTATCAAAGAGGTTATTCTTCTTGATACGATCGCCGTACCCGAGGACAGATATCTTGACAAATTTACTACCCTCCATGTTGCGCCTGTATTTGCAGAGGCAATAGAGAGAATTTACAATGACAAGCCGGTATCTTCGATATCCGTATAAGTCAGTAGAAACACAGTGCCGAAAATGGGGGCTGTCATCCTGACCGATAAGGTTTGGGCGGCAGTCTCCATTTTTAAAAACCCGTTTCGAAATTGAACCGCAGTCTTTCTGCCTCCGAGCATACTGCTCTCACACTGAGCTAAACGGGCTGTCGGGCGGCAAGCCGCATCTCCCTCGTGCGGGAGGGGGGTTAATATAAACTGCCGATAGGGGCGATTTTTTCCCAATGCTTGTGATGACCTGCATGGAGTGAGGTTCGGAGTGTGTAAATGTAATGAATGGTTTGAAATAGAAATATATGTTGACAAATTTATACCTCCGGCTGAATAAGAATATACCGTAAAAAATATCCGACCGTTACATAACCCGTCTGATTATGTAACGGTCGGAATCATATCTGCCGGTGACCGGACTTGAACCGGTACGGTATGTTACTACCGAGGGATTTTAAGTC
>CANRDH010000120.1 GCA_947629295.1 uncultured Clostridia bacterium | reverse complement strand
GAAACAACGGTATAATCAAGTTTTGCAAGAAGTTTTTCAAGTGTCATAATACACTCCCCCTAAATGGTCAGAACAAAAAATCAAAAGACGTCTTTGTCGTAGAGGTAGCGGAAGAAATCGGCGTAATCCGTTCTCTTGTCGGCAGTAAATTGAATTGCATCCCTCGGGTGCTGATTGAGCCTGCCTGTGAGAAGATATGGTATGTCATAACCCCATACAACGCCGTCTGCTTTCAGCTTGTTTATGTGCTTCTCGATAAATTCAAGTACGGGTGTAATGTGATACTTGGGATTTTTCAGAAAACCGAGAAGAAGCTCAGTCGGACAGTTACCTGCTCCACGTCCCATACTGCTGACCGTTGAATCAAGATAGCTTACACCCATTGTAAGAGCTTCTATTGTATTGGCAAAAGCAAGCTGTTGATTGTTATGAGCGTGAATACCTATTTTCTTGTTATACTTATCGCCCATTTCAAGATATTTTTCGGCAAGTCTGCGCATCTGTTCGGGATAAAGCGAACCATAGCTGTCAACTATATAAACCATGTCAACACAGCTCTTTCCGATTATCTCAAGACCGTCCTCGAGATCACTGTCATTTGACTTTGATATAGCCATTATATTAATTGTCGTTTCATAACCCTTATTCTTGCAGTATTCCACAATCTCAATAGCCGCAGGTATGGTATTGATATATGTAGCAACACGCACCAAATCAATAGGACTGTCCGCCTTATTTATGATATCCCTCTTGAAATTGGTTCTTCCGACATCAGCCATAACGGATATTTTCAGGTCTGTATCATTATCGCCTACAACCTTGCGTATATCATCATCATTACAGAATTTCCATTTGCCGAATTTATTTTCATTAAACATATCCCTGTCTGCCTTGTAACCGAATTCCATATAGTCTATTCCTGCTTCAATATTTGTCCTGTACAGATCATGTACAAATTCGTCAGTAAACGCAAAATCATTTACAAGTCCTCCGTCCCTCAATGTACAATCAATAACCTTGATATCAGGTCTGAACGATACCAGTTCGCCTTTTTTCTGCATTTTAATTTCCTCCGAATTTCTAATCTTAATAAATATATGCTCACGCATTATTTTACAATACCAATTATACCGCATATTTCCTCAAATTACAATAGTTTGTTATGCTCTGTAAATTATACGCAAGTTTCACTCATTTTCTACTAAAGCCTTGCTGTTTTTAACCTAATGAAAATTCTTATTAATTCCCGGAATTTTCCGACCGGATTTCAGCCGTAAAAGAGCAGACCCTCAGAAACCGGATTCCGGTCCGGCTCCCGAGGGTCTGGTAATATTTACAATAGATATCAGAGCAACTTCCGCCTGAATTTACAATTCCTCTTTCAGATATTTTACTATTTCTACTTTAGTACTCTTATATGCAAACAATAAGCTGAATATCAATGTCAGGAAGAATGTAAAAACAACAAACAGAATTAACGATTCTGTATTTATTGTCACTATATATTTTTCATTAAAAACGATTTCCTTAACGAATTTATATACATTCATAAGGTTCAGCACAGCCCATACGGACAATAAGGTATTTGCAAGCATTACAGTAAATCCTTCTATAACAAACTGTAACATTATGCTGCTTTTTTTTGCCCCTATCGCTCTTTTAACACCGATTTCAAACTTTCTGTCATTCAGAGCATTTGTGAAGGAACTATAAAGGTTAATGCCAAGCAGAATAAACAGTACCGCTGCAATTATGTATTTATTCATGATGCCGTTCTTAATATCCAGGACGGCCTGATTTTGTGTTGTATAAACTTCCATACACGCAACATCCGATTTTCTCAGTTGTTGTATGACAAAGTCTTTTTGTTCGGTATATATAAAAAGAGCTAAATTTATTATACCGCATTCACCTTCATCAACGGAACCGATATTCAAATACACAGCACCAATAGAGTAACTCGTTTCAAGATCATCATGATACTCATTCAGATCCGAATACGCAGCTGCAACATCATATTTCCTCAATACTCTTTTTCCTTCATCATTTGTAAAAATCAATTTTAATTGTTTTTTTCCGTCTTTGTCGGGTTTTATGCTGTTATAAACCTGCTCGGAAACCAAAGCTTCATTGACACCGATTGAAACTTCGTGTTTACCGTTTATCATTGCTCTCGAAGTTCCAACCTCGCTATTATCTGAAGTCATATATAATCCCCATACATAACTCGGTATAAAACGAACCTCGCATTCCTTTCCGAAGGATGTCTGAGCAACACACTGTTTCATATAATAATAATGAGTGTCAGACAATTTATCCAACTGTTTTGTTACCGCTCTCAATTCATTTTTACTTTGGGCATCGTTATAGGAAAAAATTACATTCGGATTGACAGCAAACAAATCTTTATACTTATTATAGCTTTCGGAATCCGTATAAATCAAATAACCGAACATCATGGCAAATGATAAAAAAGCTGTAACAGACAATAATAAATAATTATTAAATGTCTTTTCGATCATTAAAAAAGAATGTTTAATAATTCTCATGCAAAACACCATTTTCTAATCTATATACTTTTCTGGCTTCCCTTGCTATTGTATCATCATGTGTGATCATAATAACAGCTCTGCCCTTTTTATTCTCCTTTTCAAGCAAGTCGAGAACAATCTTGGTATTAACCGGGTCAAGATTCCCTGTCGGTTCATCTGCTATTATAAGTGACGGATTCAACAGCAATGCACGTGCTATTGCAACCCTTTGCTTTTCTCCCCCGCTGAGTACGGTAACCTTCTTATCGAGAAGATCGGCTATATCGAGAGATTCAATTATTTCATCTAAACTACCGGATTGCTTTGACGAATATACTAACGGAAGCATTATATTTTCTCTGCATGTAAGAGTCGGTATAAGGTTATACGATTGGAATATAAAGCCTATATTTTCATATCTCAATTTTGAATAATCCTTACCTTTTTTTATTACAGTATCGTTAAACCTGTATATCCCCCCGTCAAAGCCTTCGATAAGACCTAAAATATTCATCAGGGTTGACTTACCCGAGCCGGACTTTCCGACTATTGTAACATAACTGTAATTTGTAACGCTCAGACAGATATCTTTGAGGACAGGTTTATCATAGCTCTTTTTTATGCCGCTAAGTTCTATATTTATATCTTTAACCATATTAATCCTCTTTAGTTTCGACAAATTCCTTATAGCCGGGGTCACAGATTGTATCTTCATCAATATTCAATACACATACAAGCTCTTCTGTTTCAAATCCGATTTCTACCTCTTGCTCTCTGACAAAATAAAAATTATCATCCAGTACCCGGACATATTTTTTATTATCCTCCGGCTTTGTATATACGCAGTTTTTATCTATCACTAATACATCACTGTATACCTTGCCCGTGTATATTTTCAGGTCATTGATTTCCTGACCGTATAAATAATCCATATCTTCAACGTAAAAAACAATTTTAACTTTATTGTCAACAATAAGATTTGATATTTCCTCTATTTTGACTTTATTGCCGTTTTCCAGTTGAAGGTCCTTACACTCTCTTATCTTATTTATAGTTGATAAATCAGAATAACAGGTTAATTTGAGATTATCAAATGAACGCACCTTTACTGATCCGCCCGGTGTCGGGTCAACATCTTCAACTATGCCGTTATATTCGGACTTTACGGCTTTGTCTCCGATATATGCCACTACTTTATCCTTAAATACCTCATCACCTATACCGACAACAGCAGTGACAGTCGAGTTATCGTTTTCGGCAAATCTGATATATTTGTATGTATCACTTGTGACGGTACCCGAGAATGTATAGTACATTTTAACATCTGCACGGGAAACAGTTTTCGGTTCTCCGTACGCGGCTTCCTTAAATTCAAAGGCTGTATCAACCTCGTATTTTGACATCTCCTGATCCGATAATCTGATCATCATTATAACAGGCAATATCATCAAAACCGCAAAGAACAAAAATACTCCCAATCTTATAAGTAATTTTTTGACTTTCATATTCTCCTCTTCTCTATGCGACATCAACATATTCACAATATGACCCGAAATCTATATTATCATTATAGATAGCATACAATATGTGCGAATTTAAGGTACCTTCGCAATCTGCCTGAACTTCTGCTATATAGTTTTTGCCGCCGGATTCATATTCGATTACTATATAAATATTCACAGCATAATTGAGTGTTTTTTCAAAGGCGGTATCCTTGATTGCAAAATTAAACGTTGCTTTTGAGCCCTTACTCAATTCCAGATCTTTTCCTTTTTTCCATACCTGATTATACGAAGCATCTTCGTCCTCAATATCGATGCTGACTGTATCCACAGATATAGTTTCGGATCTGTTGTTAAGTCGTATATCCTTTATCTTAATATCATTTTTGATTTCTGCTTCTCTCGGCGGAAGGGATATTATACCATCTTTGCTGATTCCAAGATCATAACCTATAATGCCTGCAGAGTTAAATAACAAGTCATATTCTCCGTAATCTCCTTTCTCCGTAAGGTTTTCAGAAAACTTGATTTCTCCCACATCAATATTGTAAGATTTGTCCTTGACATTAACCTTCATCTCGTTTATGATCGGTTCCCCCACAAGATCGTCTATATCAAATTGGACGCTGCATCTTTTTTCATAAAAATGCGGGAATTGATCATCGGTAAGACTATCGTATTCTTCATTGATTTTGTTATCTATTTCCAAATATTCTTTCTGTTCGGAATTCGACATCAAATCATTATATTTTTTCCAGTCAAAGTCGTTATACTGAAGACATACATTCCGCTCAAACTTTTCCTTCGATTCAACAGAGTCCTTAAGTATCAGATAATAAGGTATATTAGTGTCTATTTCAACCTTTATGTCACTGTCCTCCAATGATTCAGTCGATATAATGTCAAAGCTGTAAACCGACTGCATAGTACAATCTTTAGAAATCTCAAGATTTGCTTTATTCGGGCAGATTACATAATCATCCTTTAATTTCCCGGGAAGTACTTTAAAATATTCCGCATCCACATGTGGATCTGTTCCGGACTCAGCGGTTGACATTGTATTACTTGTATCCTTTTCATTTTCCTGCGAACATCCAACGGCAGATACACACAGACAAGCTGCGGTGAGTAAAATGGAAATGCATTTTTTCGAGAATTTCATAATTAAACCTCCAGAATCACACTTTATATGGCTATGCTATCGTTTTACATTATCGCATATAAATCAACTGCTGTCAATAATAATTTGATAGCTAAAACGGTAAACCGAATAATTTTCAGTTTACCGAAATTAGCCACAATTCGTAATATAGTATTATTTTCTCAATTCTATGTATTCACAATTTATCGTCGGAGCTGTAACACCGCTTTCTTTATA
>CANRDH010000119.1 GCA_947629295.1 uncultured Clostridia bacterium | reverse complement strand
CACCTGATCCGGGCTGATAAAACAACAATAGAAACGGCTGTTCCGGGAATCCTTCGGGAGTTCGGAACAGCCTTTTTTGTTTTGTATCCAAAAATATAATAATTACACCGCTGTTTATATTCTCCATGTCTGTCATTTTATTCTTTCAGATTTATTTTATAAAGATAACTTTATACAGTGTGACAAGACAGTTAAGAATACAAAGGTATGTTTATACAAAAATCGGACGCAGGTATATTCCCTGCGTCCGAAAAGTATTATTGTTTGATTTCCTCCAGTTCGTATATCTCAAAGAAATCCCCTTCTTTGATATCACTGTATTTTTCCAGTGTGATACCACATTCAAAGCCCTGAGATACCTCTTTGACACTGTCTTTGAATCTCTGTAAGGATGCAATAGTGTCATCGGCAATTATGATACCGTCACGGACGACACGACATCGTGCACCTCTTACAACCTTTCCTGACAGTACATATGAACCGGAAACAAGTCCGACATTTGTAATTTTATAGGTAAGTCTTACCTCAACCTTACCAAGTATGGTCTCCTTATATTTCGGAGCAAGCATACCCTTCATAGCCGACTCTATTTCCTCAATACAATCGTAAATGATTCTGTACAGGCGCATATCAACGCCGTCACGCTTAGCATTTTCCTCTGCAACAGGGTCGGGACGAACATTGAAGCCGACAATAATTGCATTGGAAGCAGAGGCAAGCATAACATCGGATTCTCTTATTGCACCGACAGCACTGTGTATAACATGAACACGTACCTCATCATTGCTGAGCTTTTCAAGGGATTGCCTTACTGCTTCAACAGAGCCTTGAACGTCCGCCTTTACAATAATCTTAAGCTCCTTCATATCTCCCATCTTCATCTGGTCGAAGAGATTATCGAGAGTTACCTTTGTCACGGAATTAAATCTTTCTTCCTTTTCAGCATTGCGGCGCTGCTCTACCAGCTCTCTTGCAAGACGTTCGTCGGATACTGCATTGAATATATCTCCGCCTGTTGGAACATCGTTAAGACCCGTTATTTCAACCGGAACCGACGGTCCCGCAGTCTTTACCTTTATACCATTATCATTTGTCATTGCCCTTACTCTTCCCACTGTTGTACCGGCAACCACAATATCTCCGATTTTCAGAGTGCCGTTTTGTACAAGCATTGTTGCGATAGGACCTCTGCCTTTGTCAAGTCTTGCCTCGATAACAGTACCCTTTGCAGACCTGTCAGGATTAGCCTTCAGTTCCTTCATATCGGCAACGAGAAGTACCATCTCAAGAAGGTCGTCTATACCCTCCTTGGTATGAGCCGATACGGGTATCACGGGAACATCTCCGCCCCATTCCTCGGGTACAAGCTCATGCTCGGTAAGTTGTGTTTTGACACGCTCTACATCTGCGCCGGGCTTATCTATCTTATTTACCGCAACTATTATTGAAACACCCGCAGCCTTTGCATGATGTATAGCCTCTATAGTCTGCGGCATGATACCATCATCGGCAGCAACGACAAGAATGGCTATATCCGTGACCTGAGCTCCTCTTGCACGCATGGTTGTAAACGCCTCATGTCCCGGGGTGTCAAGGAAGGTTATATCCCTGTCGTTTATCCTTACACGGTATGCGCCTATATGCTGGGTAATACCTCCTGCCTCGGTATCGGTTACATGAGCATGGCGTATCGAATCGAGCAGCGATGTCTTTCCGTGGTCAACATGACCCATTACGACTACCACGGGCGCACGTTCCACAAGATTATCATCGTCGTCCTCACTGTTATCAATAATCTTTTCCTCGATTGTTTCGATAACCTCTTTTTCAATTTTTGCATGGAATTCCATTGCGGCAAGCGAAGCGGTATCGAAATCTATAACATCATTAACGCTTGCCATAACGCCTAACATCATAAGCTTTTTGATAAGCTCCGAAGCGGTTACCTTTAGCCTCAGCGCAAGCTCTCCGACAGTTATTTCATCGGGTATCTGCACTGTTATAGGCTTATTTTTGCGCTCGTTTGCAATTCTCTTAAGACGTTCTGCTTCGGTTTCCTTACGGGAATTGCGGGGCTTGCCCTTCTGCTGAGAGCGCTGATTAATTTTCTGCTTCTGAACTGTAGGCTCTTTGTGCATTTTTTCACTTGCAAGCCTATCATATTTTTCATTATATTTATCTATGTTCACATGGGAAGCACGAGTATTTATAACCCTGCCTCTGTTTTCGCTTACCTTGCTGTTATCCTCAGTGACAGCCTCGCTCTTATCGAACTGTTTTCCGGCGAGTATACGGGTTTCCTGTTTCGGTCGGGGAGCGGCAGGTGCCTTTGATTTCTTCTGCTGTTTTTTGTTATTTGCAGTTTTTTCCTTCTTTTGCTGCTGGGGAGCAGACTTATCGATATTACTGTTTTTCGCTTCGTTTTTATTTGCCGTTTTATCAGTCTTTTCAGTCTTGTCAGTTTTATTGCCGTTCTTACGGGTATTATTTTTATCGCTCTGTTTTTCTGATTTTGCGGCTTTGGTCCTATCTGTGCTTTCGGATTTTTCGGGAAGCTGCTCACTTGCACTTGCATAATATTCATTAAGACTGCTCAGCATGGTCTTATGCGTAAAATATTCAAATATAATATTGAGCTCATCCTCCGCAAGCACAGCGGCGGATTTTTTATTTACATTGAGATATGTCTTAAGTACCTCGGAAATCTCCTTGCTCGGTATATTAAGGTTTTTTGCAACCTCACTTAGTTTATATTTTATCATACAATCGTTCCTCCTGCCTGTTTATTCATTACAAAGCGTTATCATTTTTTCAGCAAAGCCCCGGTCATTAACAGAAATTATTCCGGTGACCTTACCGACCGCTGCGCCTAATTCATCCATAGCTATATCTAAAAGAATTATCCTTGCATCGTTCTCCTCTGCCGCCCTTGTAATTGAGCGTTTCGTCCGTTCGGACAAATCTCCTGCAAGCAGCAGCAGTCTGCATTGTCCGTTTCGCATAGCGTCAACGGCAGCGTCAAAGCCGAGAGAAACACGTCCCGCTCGTCTTGCTATTCCCAATAACGACAGCAGTTTATTATTCATTAAACTAATCACTCTTTCCGGACAATTCCGATAATTTTAAATATTACGTATCAGCGGTTTTAAGCTCTTGTGTGAGTTGTTCGTACACCTCGTCGGGAATTTTGCACGAAAACGCTCTTTCAAGTCTTCGGGCTTTTTTAGCCTTATCCAGACAGTTGAGGCTGTTGCAGATATATGCCCCTCGTCCCGGTTTCTTCCCTGTAAGATCCACCGATATTCTGCACTCCGATTCATCAGAGTCGGGTGCTTTGACTATTCTTACGAGCTGCCTTTTTTCTTTCATTTCACCGCAGCCCATACATTTCCTCATTGGTATCTTTTTTTGATGCAATTTAATTTTTCCTCCCGTGAGCATTCCGGAAATCAGTGAAAGTTTATGCTCTTTGCCGGATTTTCGGATATGTTCCTGTAAAACCAAGGTATATAAGAAACAATTATTCGGTTTCTTCGTCCGGAGCTGCGCTGTCGGATTCCGTGTCGGAGTTGTCCGTCTGCTCGGCAGTATCCGTTACATCCTCGGTGTTGTCCTCAACAATTATTTCCTCGCCATCTATTCCGTCGCCGATATATTCGTCGTCCTTCTCATCGTCTTCCCCAAAGAAGCCGCTTTCTGGTCGTATATCTATTTTCCATCCCGTAAGCTTTGCTGCAAGGCGAACATTCTGTCCCTTGTTGCCGATAGCAAGAGAAAGCTGATTATCGGGTACAGTGGCCTTGCATACCTTTTCTCCCTTAGGATCAACGACAACATCAAGCACTTCGGCAGGGGAGAGGGCCTTTTTGATAAATTCCACCGGGTCTTCACTGAATTCTATAATATCAATTTTTTCTCCGCCGAGCTGACTGACGATCGTACCGACCCTCTGACCCTTTGGGCCTATGCAGGCTCCAACGGCGTCAACCTCGGGATCGTTGCTGAGAACGGCGATTTTTGTTCTTGAACCTGCTTCTCTGGAAATGGATTTTATTTCAACAACACCGTCAAATATTTCCGGAACCTGTTCCTCAAAAAGTCTTTTTACAAGATCGGGGTGAGTTCTGGATATAATGGCTCTCGGTCCCCTGTCGCCGGTTTTTACATTAACGACATAAACCTTTATCATATCGCCGACATTGAGTACTTCTCCTGCAACCTGATCATTCTTTGGCAGTATGGCAATAGCCTTTCCGAGCCTTAGCGTAGCGTTTCCTGTGGAAGGATCGACCTGCTCGACAGTGGCAGTTACTATATCCTGGAATTTACTCTGATATTCGGAAAGAGCCTGTTCCTTCTCGCCGTCACGTATTCCCTGACGTATCATGTTTCTTGCCGTTGCAACGGCAATTCTTCCGAAATTCTTAGGATCAAGCTCGATTCCGACCTTATCTCCTATATCAGCCGAGGGACTAATCTTTCTTGCTTCGCCGAGAGAAATTTCCCTATTGATATCGGTTACTTCCTCAACAACCGTTTTATTCAGTCTTGCCTCAAGCTTTCCGGTAGTGCTGTTACATTCAACAGTAACATCGTCATTTCCGCCGTATGAATTTTTGCAAGCTGTAATTATTGCCTTTGTTATCTGCGCAATCATGAAATCCGTGGGAATTCCTTTTTCCTTTTCTATGAGCTTAAGGGCTTCAAAAAGGTTTTCTTCCGGTTCTTTGTTTTTTCTCATTTTAATTTCCTCCGTTAATTAATAAATATTAAAATCATCCAGTTTAATATATACTGTTGCTTTCTTTTTTATTACAGCTTCTTTGCCGTTGTCAAGCATTAAAGTAATTGTTTCCTTATCGTGGGAAATAAGGGTTCCCTTATATTCCCTTATATTATTCTCATCGGGACGTATAAGCTTCACCATCACGGGGGAGCCCAGATATTCGTCAAAATGCCGATCAAGTATAAGCTCTCTTTCAACACCCGGAGAGGAGACCTCAAGAATATAGTTCCCCTCAATAGGGTCAAGCTTATCAAGGGGGTCGTCCACGGCTCTTGTTACCGTTTCGCAATCGTCAATGGTAACGCCGCCGTCCTTATCAACAAAAATTCTGAGATAATACTCCGCTCCTTCTTTGACATAGCATACATTCCAAAGCCTGAGTCCCAGATTTTCAATTATTGGCTCCACCAGTTTCGTAACCTCAGCAACTGTATTGCCGCCTCTGTTTTTAGGCATATTTTTCCTCCTGCTTCTGCCTGCGCAAAAAAATACAAAGAAAACTCATTCGGGTACAATCGATAATTTTCCGCAGGATTCGATATTATATCAAGCAGCCCATTAACAGTAAAAGAGTGGGTCGCACCCACTCTTTTACTAAGCCTACATGAATTACCTGTATTATTCTACCATATATATTCAAAATATGCAAGTATTTTTTTAATAAAATAGGCTTAAATCTG
>CANRDH010000118.1 GCA_947629295.1 uncultured Clostridia bacterium | reverse complement strand
GGCGCAGCTACAGGAGCCTTAACCTCAATCTTTGGAGCGGGTGCGGCCTTGGGCGCAGAACTCACTTTATTTTCAGAATCGTCATGTTCAATCTTAGCGGATAAATCGACAGCTAAGGTGCTGTCCTCACAAAAATAATCTACCGCTGTGCGGCCAACAGTGATTTTCGAGATAAATTCCTTGCATTTTATATGCTCGGGATGATTTTGATAATGTCTTAGTGCGGCAGCATTTTTAAGCGTCGCATAAAGAACAACATCATAGTCGGAATCGGTATTGAAATTGTAACCCATTTCCATACCGACCAGTCCATCAATTTTACCTACAAGTGAGGTCAAAATATCAATCATGTAATCAATATTTTTTTGTGTTTGCTCGTCTTCCCGGATTTTCCATAGAACTATGTGCTTAACCATCGAATCGTCCTCTCTGTGACTTTATGTTGTAAGAATACACAATGAAGTGTATTTTACTTATTCATATTGATTTTAGCACATTGTTTTGATTTTATCAACAATTAAATAAAGTTTTTAGCATTTTTTTTAAATCGGTGAGAGAAATTGCTTTTTTTAATAAAATGGTTAATGATAATTTTTTTTTCAGAGGGTTTGTATAAAAAAAGAGCCGACACCGATGTGCCGACTCAATTTTAGCTGTTTTAATATCAGAAATTAATACTTTTTCCCTCTGCACTGCCGTTGACCACATAATAAGCAACGCCATTCTCAGGTTGAATGTATACGTCAAGAGTTTTGATTGCTGCCTTGCCGCCTTCGGCTTTGTAATTCTCCTTGATAGTATTAACGATTTCCTCAATCGTTGTATTCTTGCCACCGAATTCAATGGTGCACTTGATTGTTTCTTTTGCAGCCTTGGTTGTTGTTTCCTTAGCAGACTTATTTGCTGCTTTCTTAGCTTCTGTCTTAACAGGCTTTGCAGTTTTAGTCTCTGCCTTAGCAGGCTTAGCCTCTGTTTTGACTTCTGCCTTAGCTGTCTTAGTTTCTGCCTTTGCAGCCTTAACCTCAGCCACAGGCTCAGCCTTAACTGCTGTTACCTTTTCTGCTGTTGTTTGCGTAGTTTCTTTTTTTGCTCTAGCCATGATAAATTTCCCTCTTTCAAAAAATTGATCGTGTTGAACGTGGTTAAAACAAGGCAGATTAAATAAATGTGCTTTGTTTTAATTGAATTATAACTATTATTCGGTAGTTTGTCAAATAAAAGACATAAAAATATATGATATTTTACCAAAAAACGGTTACTTGTCCAAAACAAAAGATTTTTTAATAGATTTATTGTTAAGTGTGACCATATAAACTGTGCTGATTCGCATAAAATAACAGCTTCCGGGTAATACTGAAAAAGCAAATCCTTTTATATCCAAAATGTATAAATGATAAAATCAAGGGGATAATTTTATATGAAAGCAAAAATTCTGATTGCATTATGGAGGTTTTATATAATGGCACGAAATACAGTATCAATGTTTAAAGGTATCGGAGTAGGTATCGCTGCAGGTGCAATGCTCGGCATTATAGGTTCGGCTGTACTCAAAGACGGCAAGAAGAACAGAAAAAGAATCAATAAAGCTCTCGGAACGGTTGAGGGAGTTATCGAAAGTGTACAGGATATGTTCAGATGACGGACATTTGACATAACTGCAGATCATACAGTTTAAAGCAAACGATATTTTCTTTTTAACGGTACATTGCCTGAAACGGAAGATAGCGTTTGCTTATTTATTATTTACAGGAAATTTGTAAAATATCACATAATTATCGGCAAAATATATTGAAGGAAGTCAGAAGGTTGTTGCCTGTCTGTCAAAACATTCTGTAAGTGAGCCCGGAGTATGCTGAATGAGCTTGCAATAGCTGTTGGAGTAAAGGGCGGAAATGCTGCGTACATATTGCTTGAGGATGAAAAAAATGTATCGCCGCCGTCGATTTGTTACATTCAGTGGCTTAACATGAGCATATGGAAAGAAAAGCCTGAGGAGGGTGACGAGGTATTCAATGAATGGTTTGAAGCAAAAATGAAAGAGCTTTTTGAAATTATCAAGTCAAAGGAGAGCCGTGAGTTTGTGGTCAGATAACCGACATCAAGAAAAAACTTGACGCTTATCCGTCTGCATCAAAGCAGAACGAACTGTTGAAAAAGGTTTTCGTAGGCAGAGGATGGCTTGTAAAGGAACTTATATAAAGTGGATTGTATTGATAGCATAGACATGACAAAATGCAAGGAATATGTACAAAATAGGTTCGGAGATTTCAGAGATGCTGTACAACAATAATACGTCGGAGAGGGTTGAATTGCTGCCGGATGCATTTACTTCTCCCGTGTAATTAGAATAAAACTAAAATACAGATAAATTTTAATCACTTATAGGCTGCGCTTCTCATAATATTCTTAACATTTTAAAATTACGGTTGAGTTTTTTGCCGGGTTGTAATATAATGGAAATACTAATCGAAAGAAAAAGGAGAAATCGCTATGGACATGAATAACGCATTTGCGATAATAACGGAAAAATTTGAAAATGCAATATTGAGCGAGGGCTTTAAAAAGGAAAATGTTGCCGAATCTGATACCGAGCTTACCGCTCTGTATATCGGAGATATAGCATACAGCATAGTATATACATACCTGACACGCAGAGTTGTGCTTCGCTCATGTGTAGTTAATGACGGAGAGCCGGATAATAAATGGAAAACACTTGCAACATGGCTCTTTGACCCCGAAACAGACGGAAACAGGGAAGCAGAGGGCATAGGAAATGATTTTGCCGAAACTGTGAGAGGGCCAAAGCAGACGGCAGTTGTACAAAGGCAGAAAAAACGTAAAAAAGATGGGGAAGCCAATGTAGATCCGCTTTTCCTTGCAAACAGGATGGTAACGTACTTTCCCGAGCTGAAGGACGAGATAGCATATGAAACGGCGCACCATGAGCAATTCAGAGGTGTTACCTTTGCGGAGGAAAAAATCGTCCCGAGATTCAAGGAGCTTGTAAAAAATGCTAATCAGGCAAAAATGGAGAAAATATCCGCCGGACTTGCCGCAATGTATGCCGCAGGCGACCTCGATACTAAGGGTATTATAACCTATGACCTTCTTAACTCGGTTGAAAATTCAGAAAAATTTGAAAAACTGATAGATTCATTTTCGGAATCCGATAAAAAGGTTGCAAGAGCCGCGCGCAAGCTTATAGGCAAGAAAATAAAACCCGAAAAACCGAAAAAGGCGAGAAGTTATACGGCAGATTCGCTTGATTCGTGATGTAATCGTCTTTAGAGAAGCTTTATGAAATATTATCGGCCGCTTTCCCGAATAAGATTGGTGAAAGTGACCGATAATTATGTAATAATAGGATTTTCCCGTAAGAATCAGAAAAAAATAGGTTTTTTTCTAATAGTTATGTAAAACAGCAAAAAAATACTTGACAAGACGTTCAGGATATGTTATAGTTAAGATACCTCAAGTGGGGTTTATTTTTTTGTGCCTTTTTTGAGGGAGGCTAAATTATTCCGAAATACCGGGAGGTGCCGACATGAGAGTAAAAATAACACTAGCCTGCACAGAGTGCAAACAGCGTAACTACAACACGATGAAAAACAAGAAAAACGATCCCGACAGACTCGAGATGAACAAGTACTGCAGATTCTGCAAAAAGCATACTCTGCACAAAGAGACTAAGTGATTGAACGGAGGGTTTCTATGGCAAAGAAAAAAGAGCCCGAGAAAAAGCCCAATGTCTTTAAAAGGATGGGCAAGGGCATAGTCAAATTCTTCCGTGATATCAAGGGCGAAATCAAAAAGATTGTATGGCCGACAGTCAAAACGACATTTGGCAATATGGGCGTTGTGCTTCTTTCAATGCTTATTGTCGGAGTGCTGATAACTGCACTTGATTACGGTCTGCACTTTTTGCTTGGTTTTCTGATGCATGTTTCGTAAATTAATTCGGTAGACGGAGGAGAGCTTATGTCAAACGACCAAAAGGCAAACGGCTTCGCAGACGAGACGGATGTTGTTAACACCGCTCCGAGCAGGAATGAGGCTGTCGAAAAGGCAAAATGGTATATAGTACATACATATTCCGGATACGAGAATAAGGTACTCATAACGCTGAAACAAAAAGTAGAGAATATGGGTTTACAGGATCAGTTCGTCGATATTGTCATTCCTGTCGAAAAGGTTCGCGACGTCGTAAAGAAAAGAATCGAGGGCAAGGACGGCAAATATAAAAAGGATGAAAACGGTAACTATATCGAAGAAGAAACAGAAGTTATTTCGGAATATAAGATATTTCCGAGCTATGTATTCATCAAGATGATAATGACCGATGACAATCAGAATGTTGTGAGATCTGTCCGTGGATGTACGGGTTTTGTCGGTTTGAATTCCATGAACGCAACCGAGAAGGTCGGGGATACGATTGTCCACAATGCTCCGCCCGCATTGTCCGATGAGGAAGTAAAGGAGCTGGGACTTGAGTCCGGTAACGATGAGGGTGCGGCAGAATACAAATTCAGATTCAAGGTCGGAGATGTTGTGCGTATTATAGGTCAGTATTGTCCGTTTGAGGATCCTGTGTGCACAGTCGAGGCAATCGACGAGGAAAACAACAGCGTGACCGTCATAGGAAATATGTTCGGACGCAGAATACCTGCTGAGCTGTCAGCGACGGATGTCGAAATGGCAGATTGAGCGGGTGGAAAACAGTTAATAACGGAAATCCGTTATTATAGAGGGATTATATCCCTCGTGGGAGGAAGCGAAAATTTTTATATCGCTCCGGCATTACCACGAATTTTGGAGGTGCAAGAAAAATGGCTCAGAAGGTAACAGGCTTGATCAAGCTTCAGATACCTGCCGGAAAAGCAACCCCGGCGCCGCCTGTTGGTCCTGCATTAGGTCAGCATGGTGTCAATATCAGTGCGTTTACAAAGGAATTTAACGAGCGCACAAAGAACGACGCAGGTCTTATCATACCGGTGGTTATTACGGTATATGCGGATCGTTCATTCACATTTGTAACCAAAACCCCTCCCGCAGCAGTTCTTATTAAGAAGGCTTGCGGAATTGAAACAGCATCGGGTGAACCCAATAAGAAAAAGGTCGCTAAGATCACCCGTGAGCAGGTTCAGAAGATCGCAGAGCAGAAAATGCCGGATCTCAATGCCGCTACGGTTGAAGCTGCCTGCTCAATGATAGCAGGTACGGCTCGTTCAATGGGTATAGAAGTAGTAGATTAATTACCCGGGTGGGAGGAAATTGATCCGATTTTACCACTCAATAGGGAGGAAAACAATGAAACACGGTAAGAAATATGTTGAAGCTGTAAAGCTTATCGACAAGACAAAGGCTTATGATGCCAAAGAGGCTATTGATGTAGTCCTCAAAACAGGTACCGCAAAGTTTGATGAAACAGTTGAGCTTCATGTAAAGCTGGGCGTTGACTCACGTCATGCTGACCAGCAGGTAAGAGGTGCAATCGTTCTTCCTAACGGTACAGGTAAGCAGGTAAGAGTTCTTGCTATATGCAAGGGCGATAATGTACAGAAGGC
>CANRDH010000117.1 GCA_947629295.1 uncultured Clostridia bacterium | reverse complement strand
TAACAGTTCCTACTGCCAAGTCTGTAGTGGACTTTCACCACCAAGTAATAATGCGTGCCGAGCACACAATTAAAAGCGCAACAGCTTTTAACTGTTACGCTTAATTTCTCCATCAATGGATGTGATGCTTCTGTTCTGTTATCATAGTAACTTTCTTACTCTGTCAAGTATAATATCATTGTCAGCAAGCGCACCCTTGCCAACGCAGTTACAGGCAAGCATCGCTTCCCTCGGCTCGACAAAATGAAAACCAAAATCCTTGAGTATATTTATATTTCTTTGTGTTATCGGGTTCTCATACATAGCGGTATTCATCGCAGGGCATACTACAATAGGCTTATTTCTTATTGCAAGTATTATTGTCGTAAGCATATCGTCCGCAATACCGGCAGCCGCCTTTGCTATGAAGTTTGCACTTGCCGGAGCAATCAGCGCTAGGTCTGCCTTTTGCGCAAGCGATATATGCTTGATTTCCGACGGAATATAATCAGCAAACATATCCGTGTGTACCTTATTTTTTGTCAGCGACTGAAAAGTCAAAGGGGTTATAAATTCCGCTCCAGACCTCGTAAGGATAACATGGACGCTGTTACCCTCCTTGGTAAGCTTATTTGCCAAATCAGCAGCTTTATATGCCGCAATACTTCCGGTAACACCTAATATTATATTATTCATACAGTACCTCCGTTTATAATTGCCTTGGCTATCATATCGGCTATCCTCTGTTTACCGATACTTCTTTTCTCCGTTTTTTCCCTGTCAATAAGAAATCCCTCGTGTCTGCCTGATTCAACGCTGACATAATCGTTTGCCAGAATATAATCGCAGCCGTTAGAAATAAGCAATCTGTGTGCGGTATCGATAAGCTCCTCATGAGATACATTATCAAGAAGCTTGAAGCCTATTATCATTGCTTCGGGAAGAAGCTTCCGGAACATCGGCAGAATCTTTGGCGTTTGCTCAAGAAGAATTAAAGGCGACTTCAAGCTTGACGGTAATTTATTATGTGCCTTTTGTATATTACAACAGTCAAAAAGCTCAATAAGCTCCTCACTGCTCAGATTTTTCCCCGCAATGTCTTCTATCGGCAAAACAGCGCGCACACTATAATCGCTTACAGCCATGCTATGAACGACTGCGTCAATTTTCTCCCCCGCACACAGCCTTTTTACCTCCCTTTCCAAATCATCGGTACTTTCTATTGAAATATTCACCGACTTGTTCGTTGCCGGCAAAAAAGAATTTACGGCATGAATATAAAATATTTTTCCAACCTCGTCATTATCAGCAAGACTGTCGGCAACAAGACTTCCAAGCCTTCCCGTACCCTTGTTGGTTATGCTGCGGACACGGTCTATCGGCTCAACTGTCCCGCCTGCTGTTATCAGTATGTTTTTTGACATTTTTTCAGCTCCTTATAAGTACTAACAAAATGGGGATAATTATTATGTCTTATACATATTATAACAGATTAATTGCCCGGAGAACATAGCTTTTTTATAATATTTTGTGATAAATATTGAAAAAACATTGACATATGTTATAATAGTGTTATAATTTATTAATCGGAGGGGTTACTGTGAATAATGAAAAAACTCTAATTAAAGATATTTTTAAAAAATATTTTTCACCTGTATTGAACGGCTTTGATTTGAGAATTGAAGATAATTCTTATATCTATACAAGAATCGAAAAGGAATCTATACAACAAATTGAGTTTATAATCAGCATAAGTAAAAATGACGGAGAAATCGTATATATGAAAATATATCCGAGGATAAATGTTTATTTCAGAAATATCAACGAAACAGCAAAGCTGATTTTCAGGAAATGTATGTCCGGCTTCTATTGGGAGAATATTGTGGATAGCTCAACATACAGTATACCTGTTGAACGTCTGGATAAAAAGCACATCGGAAATAAAAACTCCCGTATCATGGATATAAACGATTGCTCCAAAGAAGCTTTACGTTTGCAGGCTTTGATAAGAAAAAAGGCCATTCCCTTCCTAAATAAGATCAAGACCGTGGACGACTTTATTGCGTGCGGCGAGAATGAAACACTCATGTACAAAGACAGATATGCGGTCTTTTTGATTACTGCCTATATGCTTAAAAGCAAAAAGTCTGAGGCAATGAGACTTGCCGAAAAGTATTTCAAGAATGACTATGACATTTCCCGATATAATGCATTTGTGGAATATGCCGGCTGTTAGCTGTTTTATTTTATATTTTTCGGGGTATAACAGCAAAATTAACCAATTTTTTGTCATAGACAGACTGTAATTTTAACATAAGACTTCTTGACTGTAAGGTAAAAAAATTGTAGAATAATCTGTGTATACTATTATTAATTCGGGACGATGAAATGATATGAATAAAACAACAGAAGCGGCTATGCTTATGTCATCTCTTTCTGTTTACAGAGGAATTATGCAGAGAACCGTACCGGCGGCTTTTTACAGACTGCTTTGTGCCGTCAAACTGCCTGTTCATGACTTTCTCAGATCATGGGGTGAGTTTGTAGGTCTTCTTTGTGACAGAGGTTATTCCGATTCATTGGCGAGATGTCTGACAGAAGCCGCACTCTTTGACGAAAACTCTTTTTCACGCGCCGCGGCCGCAGGAAATTTCGATATATTGAAAAAAGGCGTGCTTGACGCTGCAAAAAGGGATATATGTGCGATAAACAAAATAAGCAGAATAACAGCCGATGATATAATTTCCGATTATTTTGAAAATCAGGAGCTTGAGGATATTGCGGCTTCACTTCCGCGTTGGGAAACGGGAGAGCCGATTTACCAATTTGCGGATGAAAATAATGCTCTTAATCTTATTGCAGACTACCACAAAAAAAACGGATGCGGTATGTTTGCACGTTTTCGTGCGTTTATATGGAGAAACAGCAGCATTGAACCCGTCGCTTTTCCCGATACGATCAGGATGGAGGACCTTAAAAGCTATAAGCTCCAGAGGGGATTGGTCGAGGATAATACTGTCGCATTTATAAATGGAGCAAAATGCAATAACTGTCTGCTTTACGGTGACAGAGGAACGGGTAAGTCCTCAACAGTCAAGGCTATTGTGAATAAATACTGTAAGGACGGACTGAGGATCGTTGAAATGCCGAAGGACAGGCTTTCGGAATTTCCGCTTCTCGTCGAAAAAATCGCTTCAATACCTTTGAAGTTCATAATATTTATTGATGATTTGTCCTTCAGCAATGAGGATAAAAGCTATGCTCAGCTTAAAGCTGTGCTTGAAGGCGGTCTTGCGGCAAGACCCGACAATACTCTTATATACGCAACCTCAAACAGACGTCATCTTATAAAGGAAAGCTTTTCGGACAGAGACGGAGACGATATACACAGAAACGATTCCGTACAGGAGTCGCTTTCCCTCTCTGACAGATTTGGTTTGTCGGTTAATTTTTCAAAGCCCGATAAAGCGGTATATCTCGAGATAGTGACAGGTCTTGCTAAAGAATACGGTATTAAGGCTGACAAAAACAGTCTTGAAATCCGGGCTGAAAGATTTGCGCTTGAAAGAGGCGGCCGCTCACCGAGATGTGCAAGACAATTTATAGCTTCCGTCCGTGCGGGATTGATTCAATTTGACGGAAGATAAAATATTAAGGAGATAACACAAACATGAAAAAAATTCTTTTGTTAGTTACGGCAGTGGTATTGCTTATGTCAACTACCGCCTGCTTTGGCTCAGGCGGAAACGAATATCCTGTAAGCATTGCTGAATATACTTTTGATTCCAAACCCACTTCTGTTATATGTCTGAGCGATTCCGTAGCCGATATACTTATTTCCTGCGGATATTCCGACGCAATCACGGCAAAGAGCGATGAATGTACTCAGGAGGAGCTTGCGGACGTTCCCTCTGTGGGCTCAAAATCAAGCCCTGACGCCGAAAAAATCGAAGAGATTTCCCCCGATATTGTTTTCACTGATGAAACGGTTTCAGCTAATTTTGCCGATATGATTGAAAATAACAATATAAAAATCCTTAATATGGTCACTGCTCAGGACAGTGACGATATCAAGATACTTTATGAAAGCCTCGCCGCAATTATGGGCGGTAACAAAACAGGACGGGAAAACGGCATAAAAAAAGCGTCCTCGCTGCTTATAACGCTGGACGACCTTCAAAGGATTGTTCCCGAAAACGATATACCGATAACTGCTTGTTATCTTTATAATACCGAATATGTTGCTGTCACCGATGACACTTTCAACGGAAAACTGTTTGAATATGCGAACATTGTCAATATATGCGGCGGCTGTCAGACAGAGACCGATGTACTGAATGCAATCAACAGAGATAATCCAAAATACATTTTCTGTCCTGTAGGAGTAAAGGATAAGATAATGTCGGACGAAAAATTTCAGAATGTTGATGCGGTAAAGAACAATCAGGTTTACGAAATAGACAAAAATGAGTTCAGACGACAGGGCGATTCGATGACGGATGTACTTTCGTATATTATTGAAACGATTTATCCTGAGCTTGCCGGCTCACAACAGTCAGGTGAGAATTCAAAGGAAGCATCCGGCGAACGATCCGCCGACACATCAAAGCAAGAAAACTCCAAACAGGAAAGCTCCAAAAGCGAAAACTCCAAACAAGAAAGCTCCAAAAGCGAAAATTCTAAGTCGGAAAGCTCAAAGGCAGAGGCTGATGATTCCCTGAAAATCACCGAAGATATGGCATTCGGTCAGGGAGATGAAAACGATGATATAAAGAAGATTCAGCAGCGTCTCAAAGACCTCGGTTATGGCGATTTCAAGGACGGAATAACAAATTATTTCGGTGAGCAAACGGCTAAAGCTTTTAAGGCATTCCAGAAAAATAACGGAATGAGTGCAGACGGATTTGCTAGCTATGAAGCGCTCAAGCTTCTTTTCTCAGCTGATGTTAAGCCGGCATAGCGGCGGCGTGCCGCCGCTGTCAATTCGCGTTTTCGCTCACTGCGTTCGCTGCCGATAAGTGACGATAAGTACACTCACGCGTCGGCGGCATTCCTGTCGGAAACAATAAAAAAATATCGAGAGCGGCCCTGAATCTACCCCAAAAAGTTAGACAAAGTTTTAATAAAAACCTTGTAAAAATTGAACATTAAGCAACTAAAATGGCTTGAGATCTGTGTTTTGCAGATGTCAAGCCATATTTAATTACTTGAGTCAAGTAGTTACAAGTTTACATCGGGCGCCCCCCGCTGCGGCAAATCTCCGTTTGACGGATTATCAAGCAGTTTACCGCTTTCATCAAAGCGTGAGCCGTGACAGGCACAATCCCATGAGTGCTCCGCATTATTCCACTTCAACGCACATCCGAGGTGCGGACAGCGTTTTTTTGATATAGTAATAAGATTTACGGTTGCCTTTATGCCGTTGATAAAAAGCTGCGGCTTAAGAATACTTCTTGACGGACTGAAAATATCCTCAAATTCGTTTTTTCTCCCTATTGCCATATCGCTGAGGAGCATTGCGGAAACCATTGAGCCTGTCATTCCCCATTTGTTAAATCCTCCTGCGGTATAAATCTCATGCGTATTTTTTGAATATCTTCCTATATACGGTATGCCGTCAAGGCTCATGCAATCCTGTGC
>CANRDH010000116.1 GCA_947629295.1 uncultured Clostridia bacterium | reverse complement strand
ATACCGGACGGATGCAGAAGTGAACAAAGAATATGCTGTAACTATGTGGTATCCGCGTGGCAGAGAAAAAAGGACAGAATTAAGGTAATAATAGTAGGGGAAGAACTCGGATATTGATATCATAAGAATGGAGGGAGCATTATGCCTACACCGCATAACAGTGCAGAAAAGGGAGATTTTGCAAAAACCGTATTGATGCCGGGAGATCCGCTGAGGGCAAAATATATTGCGGAGAATTTTCTTGAGAACTCAAAGCTTATAAATGAGGTAAGGGGAATGTATGCCTATACGGGAGAATATAACGGAAAAAAGCTTTCCGTTATGGCAAGCGGAATGGGTATGCCGTCAATGGGTATATATTCCTATGAATTGTTTTCGGTTTATGATGTCGATAATATAATCAGAATAGGAACGGCAGGAGCAATAAGTGAAAAACTCGGGCTGCGTGATGTCGTGCTTGCCATGGCATCATGCACAGGTTCGGGTTATGCCGACCAATACAGACTTCCGTGCAGACCTGTTGCCGCCGCTTCATATGCACTTCTGAAAAAGGCTGATGAGGCTGCCGCTTCAATCGGAAAAGAAGTTTATGTCGGAACGGTACTTTGTACGGATACCTTTTATGATGATTCCGCTTCGCTTGCACAGTGGCGTAAAATGGGCGTACTTGCAACGGAAATGGAAAGTGCAGCACTGTATTATAATGCCGCAAGACTCGGGAAAAATGCTCTTTGTATCTGTACAATATCCGACTGTCCGCTGACAGGTGAGGAATGTACCGCGGAGGAAAGACAAAACAGCTTTAATGATATGATAAAAATAGCACTGGAAATGGTGTGAATAGGGTAAGAGGATAATAATGAGAACATTGGAAATAGGAAAAAATGACGCAGGGCAAAGACTTGATAAGTTTCTTACAAAGAAATTTAAAAATCTTCCTAAGTCGCTTATGTATAAATATATAAGAAAAAAGTGCATTAAGCTTAACGGAAATAAGTGCGATATAGACGTTAGGCTTAATGCGGGCGACATACTTACATTTTATATCAAGGATGAATTTTTTGAGCATACTGAGGATAAATATGATTTCCTGAAAGCTCCCGTAAAGATTGATATAATATATGAGGACGATAATATAATGCTTTTGAATAAAAAGCCGGGTCTTATAGTACATCCGGATGAAAATTATCATTTTGATTCCCTTATTGCAAGGGTACAGCACTATCTGTATGATAAGGGAGAATATGACCCGAAAGACGAGCAGTCATTTGCGCCTGCCCTTGTCAACCGCATAGACAGAAATACGGGCGGTATAGTAATAGCCGCAAAGACGGCAGAGGCTCTGAGAATACTCAATCAAAAGCTTAAGGACAGGGAAATCGAAAAGCTTTATTTATGTATGGCTGTCGGTATTTTCAAAAAAAAGGAAGACCTGCTCACGGCTTATCTTGAAAAAAATGAAAAGCAGAACAGGGTATATATTTCCGAAAAACCGACGCAGGACTCAAAAATAATAAAAACAAAATACAGGGTGCTTGCCGAAAAGGATAATTTCAGTCTTGTCGAGGTTGACTTGCTTACAGGAAGGACCCACCAAATAAGGGCGCATTTTGCATATATCGGTCATCCGCTTCTCGGTGACGGAAAATACGGAAAAAATGAAATCAACCGCAAAATGGGCTTTAAATGGCAGGCTCTTTATTCATATAAGCTGACCTTTAAATTTATGACGGATTCGGGAGTACTTGAATACCTGAACGGAAGAACATTTACCGCTCCGGAGGTATGGTTTGAGAAAATATTTTGATTTCTGTCATTTTGGCAGCAGTCACTTATCCTTAGACCATACTTTATACACACTCTGCATTACAGTATTAATAACAAAACCCGACCTTAACAATCTGCCTGATATGATAAGGTCGGGAATATTTATCTTCGGAGCGTCTGTCCGCCGCTATAGTTGAAAAAGGTTGAATACCTCAAGAAGTTCTGTATTTCCGGTTTGTATCTGTGAGTTTATAAAATATACAGCGAGATATGCCGATACTGCAAGCATTGTAAGCACAGACCATATAAGAAAGCCTCGTGAGAATGCACGTATATTCTTGTTTGTTTTCCCCATAAATGAATATATTATTGCGGCAATGACATTCAGTATTGGAATAAGCATAACAAATTCAAGAAGAAATGCAGTTGCCGTACTTATTGGTTTATCGCTTTCCTCATACAAACCGTCAGGGAGAAAGGCGGGCTCCTTCGCCTGAGCCTCAGCGGCGGCGGATACAAGCCTGCGTGTCCGCTCCTCTGCCTCTCTATCAAGCGTTACTTTTTGTTTTTCGGTAAATACCTTTGTAAACGGAGGGTGACAGAGTGCCTCAAGCTCCGCCTGAGTCTTTTCCCTGCGGTAAAGCTCCTCAGCAACCTCATATACAATTCCGGAGCCGTCGGGTACCGCAGAGGGGTCTTCCTTCTCAAGCTGAACGTCGGTACGGACGCTTCCGCCGAAAACCTCTTTTGCACTTGATACAGTAGGCTTTTCAATTTCAGGTTTCGGCTCCGTGGGCTTTATTTCGGGAGAATCGACAGGATTATCCTTTATTTCCGGGGAAATTTCCGGTTCAGCCTTGTCAGGCTCAGCCGGTGATATTTCCTGTTTTTTTTCTTCTTGGGCAGATATATTTTCAACCGTACCTTCGGATGTATCCTCATCTGTTTTTATGACTCCGTTTACCTCCGGTTCCTGCGTTTCGGTTTCCAATGCGTATGTAACGGCATTTTTTTTATTTTTCCTGCGGCTTTTCTTTTTTCTCCCGGACGGAGCGATTTCGGAAACCGCCTCGACCTCAAGTGCCGAACTTCCGTCTACCGGGAATTTTTTAGAATTTTCGTCGCTGCTTAACTGCACATGATTTCCCCCATTCAACATTTACTGATTGCAGTCGTTGACAGAAGGGAATGGGTGACATACTAAAATCACACAAGCTCATTCATAACAAGACCCGTTATTAGCTTCGGGTAGAAATAAGTTGATTTCTGAGGCATTTTTTCTCCTGCGGCAGCGACATCCTTAATCTCCTCAACCTTTGTGGGATTAAGGATAAATGCGCATTGTGCGCTGCCGTTGTCTACCGCCGAAATTGCCGCCTTAAATTCCTTTACATATGTCAGGTTGATTTGGTTTGCCATATTCTCGGAGTCTATTCCGAAAATACGTTCAAGCACGAGAGTATGAAGCACAGATACATCCAACCCGCAGTATGCCTCGCTTTTTCCGGATAGGAGCCCGGATACGGCGGTTTTGTTCTTCAGCACAAGCAGCCTATATTTATTTCCGCCGCTGTAGTATGCAAAAGCCTTATCGCCGCTGTCATAGCGCTCCTTAAGAACAGACTCTATTGTCTCTGTACCGCTGTACTCCGTTATATCGAAATATTCTCCGCATTTGTTTATGACCTCATCAGGATTTATTTTGAGGTCACGGAGAATACGGTGTGTGGGGAGGACAAGAAGTCCGGGATGCTCCATATCGACAAGCATCATCATGACATAATCCTCCGCACCGTTTCCGATGCCGTTTTCGCGGCAGTAATTGCGGTAATTAAGAGCTGTTTCGTACCTATGATGCCCGTCGGCTATATACAGCTTTTTATCGGAAAAATCACTGCAAAGAGCGGAAATTTCATTTTCATCCGTTACAACCCAAAGTCGGTGTGTGACATTATCGCAATCGGTCAGCTCTGCCTCGGGCTTACCGCTGCTGAGTCTGTCAAGCCGACTTGTAATGCCGTGGATTTCGTCCGTAAAGAGGGAATAAATCTGACTGAAATTGCAGTTTGCAGCTTTCATCAGATTAAACCTGTCCTCCTTCGCTTTGGAAAGAGTTTCCTCATGCGGAAGAATTATACCTTTTGAAAATTCCTCAAGCCTAACACGCACGATACAGCCCTTAAAGCTGCGTGTGGTCCCGCTGAGTGTAAATTCCTCCTCATAGATATATACAGCGTCCTTATCCTCTTTTCTGAGTATTCCGGAGCGCATCCACTCCTTGAGCGTTTGTCCTGCTGTACGGTACGGATCATCTCCTTTTGGAAGCTCAAGACGAATAATATTGTGCTCATTTTCCGAGAGATAGGCTTGTCTTTGCTCCTCACTTATGATATCATAAGGAGGACAAACCAGCTTATCAATATCTCCTGCTTTTTTGCAGTCAAATCTCAATCCCCTGAATGCTTTAATTTCAGCCATAATAAATCTCCCTTAATTTTAAAGTATATCAATACTATTTTAAATGCCCGGGGAAAATTTGTCAATGACTAAAGTCTTACGACTGCAAATAAAATATATCATATCATTAGTGTGAAATTTGAGGAAAGCAGGGGAAAGGGATAATTATACATTATGTTTGAAAATATTGTGTTATAATAAAAATACTTCAGAGCCACAGAGGAAAGCAGAGGTGAGTATATTATGATAGAGGCAGAATGTGGGATAATTGCTATGTTTATTGTGCTTGCTGTACATATGGTATATTCCATAATAAGAAAAAAGTCGATAAGGAGAAGCTTGCTTATATCGGTATTTATAATTTATATTTCAATGGTAATATTGATAACCTTTTTCCCGATAGTATATTCACATGATGTATACACACAGTTTGGTACATTGGAAAGTGCAGTACAACTTACACCGTTTAAAACAATACATTATATGATAAAATATACCTCAAGAGATATGGCTTTTGCTCAAGTGGGCGGAAATATAATAATGACGATTCCTTTCGGAATTTTTCTTCCGCTTTTGCTTAAAAGGAAAAAGTTACCTCTGCTGATTTTATATGCCGCAGCTTTTCCTGTCTGTATAGAATTGCTCCAGCTCCTGCTCGGATATCTTTTGGGAACGTATTATCGAATGACGGATATTGATGATGTTATTTTGAATTTTACGGGAATAATTCTCGGGTATGCTATATATTTCGGGTCATCACTTATATACAGAAAGGTTAAGAAAAAAGGATAATAGGTCAGCCCCTCCCATAACGATGCCGCAGAGCATTTTTGTGAAAAAGATTATTTTGTAAGAAAGGGTATTGCAATGGACTGTCACAGACAGTAATATAGAAACAGAAACCTGCACTGCGTTTATTTTTTCGCATATGTGCAGGTTTCTGTGCTTATTGTTAAGTAATATTAAGTTTGTCGATCTGCAAAAATTCCTTGTTATACCGCGTCCGATACGGTTTTAAATCCGTTTTTATTGCTTGCTTGATTTTTCCTTTATATTTACACTCAGCTAAATATCATTCAGAAAAATCTCCGCTGCTCCTGATTTTCTGTATTTGTATTTCTGTACCTTTGATAACGGAATATTATATTTTGTATTACCTGTTCTGAATGTACCGCTGATTATCATATCATTCGATTTACGGGCAAATTTATATTCCTGAATCGGAATCCATAACACTTACCCCTTAATTGCTTTTTCTTAAGTGTATTACTTTAAAAAAGCTTTGTCAAGGACTGGTTTACAAAATTATGTTTCCGAAAAAGGTACATTTTACCATAATAACCGAAAGCATACCATAGCTTATTTTCACTCACAACTTACATTGAGCATATTATGAAAGTGTACAGATATAACCGCAG
>CANRDH010000115.1 GCA_947629295.1 uncultured Clostridia bacterium | reverse complement strand
CCATGAGAAGACAATATACAATATGCCCATTCCCGGCTTACCAAGATAGAATTTGTGTATACCAAGCCCACCTAAAAATATGGCAAGAATACCTGCTGCAATTTTACTCTTAATGGGCCACGCAGGATTAACGCCCGGTGCATTGACCGGCTGACCAACATTCTGAATAATTATTTGCGGCTGTTGCATTTGCGGTTGTTGCATTTGAGGCTGCTGATATACAGTGTTTTGAACAACAAGTTTCTCTCCACAAAATTTACATTCCAAACTTCCCGGGCTAACAGGTGCTCCACACTGTGGACAAACATTTTCAGCCATTAATTTTTCCTCCTTTAAATTTTTTATTTCTTACCCATAATAAACATGGGAATTGAAATCAAGCAATAAATAAAAAGCAATACAATATTAAGCAATACAAATAATACATCGTTTAAAAGAGCAATGAGGGTTATATTAATAACATTTAGAATTATCACATATGCAATTGTCACCAATATTAAAGGAACAAAAAAGCCGGTTTTAATATGCCTTATAAAACCTCCAAGAATAAAATATACAAGTAAAAGAAAACCAAGCGATTCAAATATCATACCGTATACGAAATTAGCGAGTGTATCAATATGAACGACCGAAAAAAGTATAAACACAACAACACCAAAATAAAAAACCAACATAAAAGAGGTCAAAAACAAAGACAATCCTTTCTTCATTACTGCTCAACCTTCTTTCCACATTGTGGGCAAAATTTTATGTTCGGAGACAATTTATTACCACACTCACAGATAATATCACTGTTATTAAATCCACACTGTGGACAAAATCTTGCATTGACTGACATACTCGCATTACAAGATATACAATTTTTTGTTTCTTCTTTTCCAATAGGATTTCCTATTGTCCGATTCATAGCCGTGCCGATTCCAATTGCCGCACCAAGTCCAATACCGCCTGCCGCAAATGCACCGGCCGCACCGTTTTGATTATTAGCTGCCCCTTCATAAACGTCAAACGACCTTTTAGTAGTATATCTGCCATCTCCCATAATCTCAAACGCAGCCTTATCCTCAAGAATTTTATTAATTTTTTCAAAATCCTCATCAGGAAAATTTATGGACTGAATATAAAAATTAGATACAGAAAGTCCGTACTTCTCAAATTCGGGAGTTATCTCTCCCTTTACTTTTTCGGACAGTTCCTCAAGTTTTGCAGATATTTCCAACGCTGATATTTTATTAGTAATAATAGCATAGGATATCGCTGACTTTGCCTTAATTACAAGTATTCCCTTATAATAATCTCGTATCTTATCAAACTTAACTATGTCATTTTTTTGCATACCACCAATCAATTCCCTGAATAAGGTCGTTACATCTCGGGTACGCAGTCCCATCTGACCGAAAGCTCGAATACGTAGCTTAACATAATACTTAGGATCGATCAACTGTATTGGATTTATAGTTCCCCAGTTAATCTCCATTCTGAGAGTAGTATTAATAAAATACACTTCCGCACTAAACGGTGTCCTATGTCCAAAAGGGAGATTTACCAAACCTTTTAGAATTGGTAAATTTTTCGTGGATAGTGTATAGGTTCCTGCATTAAAAACATCAGCCACCCTGCCACTGCTTACAAAGACTGCAGCCTGTCCCTCCTGCACAATCAACTGAGCTCCGAGTACCAATTCTTCAGATGGATATTTAAAAATCAGCCAATCACGATTTTTTAAACCATCAAATCTTACAACATCAATTACAGCCATCTTTGTCATCCCTCAAAATAAGTTTTTAAAGCATTATCTATCCATAATAACCATACAAGAGTATCTTTTAAAAAATACTATTAACAAAATTTATAAGTAAATACTTTAATTAATGACAGCGTACAAATTCCCAATTGTCCCAAATAAAAATTTGTTCGTAATTTTGAACTTTAATACAATAGCATTATATCACAACTATAAGTTGTTGTCAATAACAACATTAAGTATTTTTATTTGACAATCCAAAGGTGTTATTATCTATTAAGGGTGGTGTGGACATGGTACAAAATTTAAAATTATTACGAAACAAAAATAAGGTCAGTCAACAGCAATTAGCCGATATTATAGGCGTTACTCAACAGTCGATAAACAAATATGAAAACCATAAAATCGAGCCGGATATACAAACCCTGATAAAATTAGCTGAATATTTCAATACATCTGTCGATTATCTCGTAGGTCATACGGATATAGATCATGTAATTGAATCCCTCGTTCGCTATGACCTTAATCAGGACGAGGCGGTTCTAATCGATAAATACCGCAGGTTGTCGCCAAAACAAAAAAATGTTGTTTCAATTCTGACAGACAGCTACTTTGATTAAACATTCTAAAAATATCGGTTCTGTAAGAATAAAAAAATTCCTCGAGGTCTGCCTCCGACTTCGGGGAATTAGTTTTGTGCCGTTATTTAATCATCACAGTCCGTGTCCGGTTTTTCCATATCAGGTATAAAAATCCGCCGTGCCTTTTTGGGGTACGGCGGCTGCCTTTTTACTGTGTTCACATATTTACCTCATTTCAGATCCATCACACTGCCAAGCACCTGACCTATCGGGTCACGTATTACAATATCGGCATTTTTATCAAATGGAGTTTCGGATTTATTCAGAAGTACAATTTTATTTCCTCTAAAATAATTCAGAAAGCCCGCCGCCGGATATACGTTAAGTGATGTTCCGCCTATTATAAGCACGTCTGCATCCGATATAGCCATTACTGAGCTTCTGACCGTCCGGTCATCCAGCCCCTCCTCGTATAGGACAACATCAGGCTTGATTATACCCCCGCAGGAGCATTTCGGTATACCTTCGCTTTCTGTTATGGCCGTCAGGTCATAGAATTTATGACACTTCATGCAGTAATTTCTGAGGATCGAGCCGTGCAGCTCATATACCCTTTTGCTCCCTGCAAGCTGATGCAGACCGTCAATATTCTGCGTAACAACAGCCTTGAGTTTTCCCTGCTTTTCAAGCTCCGCAAGACCAATATGCGCCTTATTCGGAAGAGCGTCCGTACATATCATCTTTTCACGATAGAAATCATAAAATTCCTTCGGTCTTGTCATAAAAAAGCTATGACTTAATATTGTTTCGGGAGGATATTTATATTTCTGATTATATAGTCCGTCAACGCTTCGGAAATCCGGTATACCACTTTCGGTTGAAACCCCCGCACCTCCGAAAAATACAATATTTTCGCTTTCTTCTATCACTTTCTTAAGCTCATCATACATAAAATCACCCTTTAATCACTATATTTCTTCCAAATCTAAGTTATTGACAACAGAAAACAAAAGAAATATAATTATGTTGAATTAAATTATTATTTTACAATCACAAATACACAGCCGCACATAATCATAAGGGGGGACATCCAAATGAAAATATCCACCAAAGGACGTTACGCACTTCGCGTCATGGTAGATTTGGCAACAACCGATTCGGAAAATTACATTTCCATAAAAAGCATATCGAAAAGGATCAACATTTCCGACAAATATCTGGAACAGATAATATCCTGTCTTAGCAGAGCAGGTCTGGTAAAAAGCACAAGAGGAGCTCAAGGGGGATATAAGCTGACAAAAGAGCCCAAAGAATATACTGTCGGAATGATACTCCGTTCAATGGAGGGCAGCCTTGCACCGGTAGCCTGCCTTGAGGATGACGAAAATCAATGTCCCCACAGCTCAGACTGCATTTCCCTGTATGTATGGGAGCAGATCTATGAGGCTATAAACAATGTTGTAAATAGAATAACACTACAGGACATCGTGAACAAAATGGAGAATAACGAATGCAGAATACAAAATTGATTCATGATTACAGTTTTTTGTTTCTGCAAAAAGCGGTATACCGACACTTAACAGGTCTGATTTGAACCTTAAGTCGGTATGCCGCCGTTTTCTTACTGAGGAGTGCCTCAAAAAGGCATTCCCGATATTTATTACGGTTTACGACAAGCAAAGTACCTCCCGCGTGTACACACTCATCATCACAAAACAGGGTGAGCGCCGCCCGTTATTCGCTTTCTGCGGCTGAGCCGGTACTGCTTTCGGATGTTTTTATAACTATTTCTTTCAAAGCATCCTCATCAAATTCAACCTTGTATTTGTCTTTCATTTTTTCATATTCTTCACCTATATCCTTTTGTCTGAGATCATTGTCAACATTTACCTGCCATGCAGTAAGCCCGGGCCCCGGATAATACATAATATGGTAGCCTATCTCGGTTTTTACAATGGCACTGTCACCAACCTTACGGCTCGAATCAAACATCCAGTCATTGAAAGCTTCAACCATATATCCCTCGGTCACGTTCTCATACAAGCCGCCGTTTGTGTTGGAGCCGGGGTCCTCACTGTATTTATTGGCGAGCTGTGCAAAGGTCTCCTCCGTTTTGTCACCCGATTTCCATTCCTGATATATCTTATCGGCGCTTTCCTTAGCCTTTGCATCGGCGTCATCCTCTGTACCGAACTGCACGAGTATATGACGGATATTCCGTGTTGGCGATTCGTCACGATAAGACGGCTTTGTAACAAGAATAACATTATAAGCACTATTTTCATCTATTACAACAATATCATTCTCTTTCCTGTCTTCGCTGAATATCCATCTATAACATTCGTTGCTGTCATTATATGGAACCTTTTCATTATTCGCCGCATCTATTGCCGCCACTATACCGGCGTTAAAATCTTCCTCAGTTACCGATGATTCTGATGAAGTCGGCAGTGACACGTTAAGAGGGTTATCTCTCAAATACTTTTCAAGATATTCCTCAAACTCGTCCTGATTTTTAGCATTTGCAAGAGCGTCTGCATTTTCCTTTGCAACTTCCTTCTTAACACTGCCGCTTGATTCATTCTCGGAATATGCAAAGCTATAAATAAGATAATCGGAAACAATATACTCGTTCTTATTCTCCTCATACTGCTTTTCATAGTCCTCATCGGTATACTTAAAGCTATCAATGACATAATTATTATAATCCCTTGCGAGGACGGTCATTTTCTGTATTTCCTCGACCTCCTCCTTTGTTACCTTACCGCCGTACTCGTTCGCTATAAATTCCTCAAGCGTCATACTGCTCTCAGCGGCAATGGATTCTATTTGCTCAAAGGATTGGTTAAGCTGCTCCAGTTCTTCATCACTGAGCTTAAGGCCCTCAGCTTTGCCTCCCTCTGCAAACACCATTATACGAGTTACATAATTTATCGTCTGATCATAAAAATAATCATACCATGTAATTTTATTTTCTTCATCGTAATATTGTTTTTTGAGGTCCTTAGACAAATCAAAATCCGATGAACCGTAGGAGCCGTAGTATTCCTGAACCATATAGTTCATAAGATACTCCATTACATTATAGCTGACCTTATAATTATCAGATTTAACAGCTATACCGTCACCAAATTTTGTTTTGACCTCAGAAACAGCGGATTCGTTTCTGCCGCTTCCGTCGTCATTGGTCTTACTGCATCCTGCAAGAGGAACCGTTATAAGCAACGCAGCGGCAGCCAATGAGGCGGCTGCACGCCTCTTTAATGAAATAAGTTTATTCATTTTATACTCTCCTCGTATAATATGTTTATAGCCAAAAAATCAGGCTATAAATATAAAATAGTTAATCGGTTTGATCGTACCCAT
>CANRDH010000114.1 GCA_947629295.1 uncultured Clostridia bacterium | reverse complement strand
AAGGATGTAACTATGAATGCGGATATTATAGAGGAAATTACAAGAATATACGGATATGATAATTTTGAAGTAAATACGGCACTTTCTCCCCTTTACCCGATAAGAGCGGACGAGGTAAAGACAGACGAGGAAAAAATGAAGGATATCCTTGTAAAGCGTTTCAGTCTGCATGAGGTACATTCCTATGTATGGGCATATAATGACGAGCAGAGGGCAATAGGTATTCCTGTGGAGGAAAATGTAAGACTTGCAAATGCGACAAACCCAAATATCGAAACACTGAGAAATTCAATGATACCCACACAGCTTTGTCAGGTTAAGTCTAATGTATCATATTCACCTGAGTTCGGCATATTTGAGATAGGCAGAGTTGTAAACGGACTTGATGAGAACAATCTTTGTATAGAAAATAAAAAACTCGGTATTACGCTCTACAGCAAGCAGACAGAGCTTAAGAGTCTTTATTTCAGACTCAGGGATATTCTCGTTGAGCTTGCAAGGGATATAAAGCACTCGGAGCCTGAGTTTGTCAGGGCAGAGCCGACACATTCCTATGAGCATCCCGTAAATCTCAACAGAGTTATACTCGGGGGAATTGATATAGGTATTATAGGAACAGTACACCCGACTGTGGGAAAAAATATAGACAAAAAGGGCAATATAGTTTTTGCGGAGATAGATGTAAATAAATTCGCTGACGCTGATACAAAGCCTGTTGAATATGAAGAGCCCTCAAAATATCCGACAATGGATTATGACCTAAGCCTTGATATGCCGAAGGAGATGCTTTTTGCCGAGCTAACTCACTGCTGGAAATCAGACAAAAGCGGACTTATCAAAAATGTAAGCATTGTTGATACCTATGATACGGAGGATATACACAGAATTACTGTCAGGTTTGAATTTTCCTCTGATGAGAGAACTTTGTCCTCAGCGGAGGTACAGGAGATAATAGATGGTATAACAAAGAAGCTTGCAGATATAAATGTTACAATAAAAACTGCCTGAGAGATAAATATCAGCTCGAGCATTGTACAATAAAATCCCGTTACTGCGGTTCGGAGAAAAAAATAAGCTGTTTGTATTGTATTTCGGGCTGATATGTGTTAGAATATAAGAGATGCGGAGGTGATATGGATGCGTAATGACGCAACTGATAAGACAATAGTATTTTCGATTCCGGATAACCGTGACGAGTCTGTAAGGGCTACTCTGACAACGGTGTATAATGCTCTCAAGGAAAAAGGCTACAATCCCATCAATCAGATAGTAGGATATATTCTTTCCGAGGATCCGACCTATATCACCACCCATAATAATGCGCGCAGCCTTATCAGAAAGATTGACAGAGATGATCTTCTGGAAATTTTGTTAAAGAGATATCTTAATATTTAAGCGTGCAGGGTTGACTGATAAGACATCGAAAGGGAATGGAGGATAAGGTATGGCAGAAACTCAGACTCGTTTCCCGATGTATAAAGGAAAGCCGCTTGTAAGAAGCGGAGATCTTCTGTACTACGGGGATATGAGAGATAACTATGTTGTAAGAATGCAGATTAAATCGAAGAAGGTAATCGAACCTGCTGAGGAAAACAGCTCTATGAAAAGTATGGAGATTGCTGACAAGGTTTTTGTACAGCTCCTCAATACGGATATTAATGTAAGCCCTCAGAAAGCGATAGCAAAGACAGGCGAACAGCCTAATTTGTTTGCGGCTTTGGATATAGGTTATGTATGGCTTCAGCAGGCGCTGAGGTAAGGTCGATTTTTCCCACCCTGAAATCAGAAAAAAGGAACGGACTTTTGCGGATTGCGGAGTCCGTTTTTTGCATATTCAGGAAAATGATGACAATAAGGTAATTGAAAACTATAAATGGACGGATATGCTGAAATTATAGAGTTTTGCAGCATATACCGCCAATTTTCTGAACATTTTATATAAAATATATTGCTAAATATCATATTCTTTGTTATAATGAAATAAATTATGCTAAAGCAATTCCGAAAAGGTGGTAGCCGTGAGCGATAAGAAAAAAACAGACATAAAAGAAAAAAAGGACGTTAAAATGAAAATTACGTCTAAGGCGCAGCTTAAACCTACAAAGCTGTATTCATCTCCCGATTTTCCTTATCATAACAGGGAACTAAGTTGGATGGATTTTAACAGCAGAGTGCTTGAGGAGGCGTTTGAAAGAGAAAATCCGATTCTGGAAAGATTGAATTTTCTTGCTATAACTGCGTCTAACCTTGATGAGTTTTTTATGGTACGTGTTGCGGGAGTAATGGATAGGCTCCATTCCTCAAAGGCACGTCAGTCCGATGAATCGGGGATGAATGCGATACAGCAGTTTGAAAGCCTTACGCTTAAAATACATGAATTTGCCAAAAAACAATATTCATGCCTTAACCGTTCTCTTTTGCCTGCGCTTAAAAAGTGTAAGCTGTATTTTTTGAAAACGGAGGAGCTTACAAAATCACAAAGGCAGCAGGTGGATAAGTATTTTGATAAATTTATATTTCCTGTTCTTACTCCGCTTGCCGTTGATACATCAAGACCGTTTCCGCTTCTTGCAAATAAAAGTCTTAATATTGCCGTTCGGCTTTCAAAAGAGGGCGACGATATTTTCGCTGTGGTTCAGGTTCCGTCAATACTTCCCAGATATTTCGAGGTGCAGACCGACAGCGGCAGAGCGTTTGTTATGCTTGAGGATATAATAATCAACAGGCTTTCCGATTTGTTTGAATTATATAAAATCAAGGCATATTGTCCGTTCAGAATTACAAGGGACAGTGACCTTGATATTGACGAAGAAGCCGATGACCTTCTTGTAGAGATAAAACATTCTCTCAAAAAACGTCAGAGGGGAGATCCGGTTCGTCTTGAAATTGTTTCAAAATGTGATGAAGCACTGAAAAACTTTCTTGTGGATATGCTTGATGTAAGCAGCAAGGAGATTTATGAGGTAAGCGGGCCGCTCGACCTTACGTTCCTTTCAAAATTCTGCCGTATTGAAGGACTTGATACGCTACGATTCAAGCCGATAATTCCCGTAAATCCTCCTGCCGATTTCTTCGGTTATGACGATATGTTCGAGGCGATAAGGGAGAAGGACAGAATGGTACACCACCCGTATGAAAGCTTTGATTCAGTTATAAAATTTATAAATCAGGCTGCCGCTGACCCGGATGTTCTTGCAATAAAGCAGACGCTTTACAGAGTCAGCGGACACTCCCCGATAATAGCGGCTCTTATCAAGGCGGCGGAAAACGGCAAACAGGTAACCGTTCTTGTTGAACTAAAGGCAAGGTTTGATGAGGAAAATAATATAGGATGGGCGAAAAAGCTTGAAAAGGCGGGCTGCCATGTTATATACGGTCTGCAAGGTCTTAAAACGCATTGTAAAATTGTGCTTGTCGTGCGCAGAGAAGCTGACGGACTTCGCAGGTATCTTCATATGGGTACGGGAAACTATAACGACAGCACTGCACGGTTCTATACGGATATTGGTATGTTTACCTGTGATGAGGCATTCGGTGAGGACGCTTCCTCACTGTTTAATGTCATAACCGGCTACAGCACACCGCCTGTTTATAATAAAATGAAGGTTGCACCGACGGGACTGCGGGATTTCTTTGAGGAAATGATACGCAAAGAAACAGAAAATGCTCTTGCGGGTCTGCCATCGGGTATTGTCGCAAAGGTAAATTCACTTGTTGACCCGACGATAATCAGGCTGTTATATGACGCTTCAAGGGCAGGGGTTAAAATTACCCTTATAGTGCGGGGTATTTGCTGTCTTGTTCCGGGTATAAAGGGAATAAGCGAAAATATAACCGTCCGGAGCGTGGTCGGTCAGCTTCTTGAGCATAGCAGAATATTTATATTTGAAAACGGCGGAGACAGAAAAATATATATGGGTTCGGCTGATTGGATGCAGAGAAACCTTGATAAGAGGGTGGAGCTTGTATTCCCGATAGAGGATTCTGATTTGATGGAGCGCTCATTCGGAATAATAGAGGCGATGCTGAAGGATGTGCTTAATACAAGAATACAAAAATCCGATACGTCCTATGAGCTTCTTGACCGAAGGGGTAAAAAGCCGCATAATTGTCAGAGGGAATTTTCCGATATGGCTAAAAAGGCACTTGCCTCAAAGAAAACAGTCGAAAACGAGGAAAATCGCTTCAAACCCCTTACAGGGAGCGGACCATTGAAATAATTAGGAATATTTTTGATATAAGTCATAAATTTTACTTGTAATAATAAAAAAATTAGTGTAAAATAATAATATATTTTACTTAAAAGGATGTGTCCGATATGAAAAGAGTAGGCGTACTTACCAGCGGCGGAGATTGTCAGGGTCTTAACTCCGCAATCAGAGGTCTTGCAAAAGGACTTTATGAATATTACGGCAAAAAGGTTGAGATTTACGGTATAATAGACGGATACAGGGGTCTTATAAACGGGGAATACCGCCTTATGAAGCCTGAGGATTTTTCGGGCATACTTACAAGAGGCGGAACCATACTCGGTACTTCTCGTCAGCCATTCAAGCAGATGAGGGTAATAGATGACGAAACGAATGTTGATAAGGTTGAGGCAATGAAAAAAACCTATAAAGACCTTAAGCTTGACTGTCTTGTTGTTCTCGGCGGAAACGGTACGCATAAAAGCGCAAATATGCTCTCAGAGGAAGGACTTAATGTTGTATCCATGCCTAAAACCATTGATAATGATATATGGGGAACGGATATAACATTCGGTTTCCAAAGTGCCGTTGATATAGCGACTGAGGTTATAGACTGCATACATACAACAGCTACCTCACACGGACGAGTGTTTATAATCGAATGTATGGGTCATAAGGCGGGTTGGCTTACACTTCATGCCGGTATAGCAGGAGGTGCCGATGTTATACTTATTCCGGAAATTCCTTATGATATAAAAAAGGTAATTGCAACAGTAAAATCAAGAACAAAGAGCGGCAAGACATTTTCTATCCTTGCCGTTGCCGAAGGTGCGATTTCCAAAGATATAGCAGAGCTGCCGAAAAAGAAAAAGAAGGAGGCTATTGCCAATATGATGTATCCTTCAATTTCATATAAAATCGCACATGAGATAGAGGAGGCTACGGGACAGGAAACAAGAGTTACCGTTCCCGGACATTTCCAGAGAGGCGGAAGTCCGAATGCCTATGACAGATTTATAACAACACGTTTCGGCGCAGCCTGCGCTCAGCTTATTATTGATGGAAAATACGGCTTTATGACAGCCATGATAAACGGAGAGGTTGTTCCCGTTCCGCTCAGTGAGGTAGCCGGAAAGCTTAAAAGTGTTCCTGTGGACAGTCCTATCATCAAAGATGCAAAGAATATCGGCATAAGCTTCGGTGATTGATTCCTCATGTTGTAATGCGTGATCGGAATAAATGTACAGGTGTAATTATTCTGTTTTGGAATGATAGTAACCTTTAGCGAAAAAATGTATTGACTTTCGGCGTGCATAATTGTATAATAACGACACAGTATTAAATTCAGTTATGGCAGGGGCGTCTTGTCATAGCTGAATTTTACATATATGAGTAAATGCAGAGGAGAAAATGAAATGAATGATATTCCTAAGATCGGAGAAAATAATGAAATTATGCGTGAAAGAAAAAGGTGGGGATTTTTCGGTATACCGTGGACTTTTACAAAATATATACTTACCGAAAAAAA
>CANRDH010000113.1 GCA_947629295.1 uncultured Clostridia bacterium | reverse complement strand
CCATTGATAATGCAATTTAAGGTCGGGTATGTTTTTTTCTTTCTGATTATACCCATTCCGCTTTGTTTTTTTAAAGTATGTGCAATTGTTAATTTAGAGCTTGATTTATTGTTCAGTTTGTTGTAAAATAATTAATATATCAAATTATTTTTGTTTATATGGGGTGAAATTATGACTAAAGAGTTTAAAATCAGAACGAAAAATAAGGATGTATTCCTTCGTGTAAAAAAAGGGCATTTTGCAACAATGCACAGTCACACAAATTATTTTATTGATGTTACCACTCAGAAAATGCGCCTTTCTGAGGCTAAGGCTGTTGCCAATGAGCTGGTAAGCGAATACCGTACAAATACCATAGTTGATACTATTCTTTGTATTGACGGAATGGAGGTTGTCGGCACCTGTATTGCAGATGAACTTACAAGCGACCATTATCTGAATATGAATGCCCACCAGACGATTTATGTAGTGTCGCCTGAATATATACAAGGCGGACAGATGATTTTCCGTGACAATCTTGTTCCTATGCTTGCAGGAAAAAATGTGCTTGTTCTTGCCGCTTCCGTGACGACGGGTAAAAGTGCACTTGCCGCTATTGATGCCGTAAATTACTATGGCGGAAGAGTTGCGGGAGTTGCTTCTATTTTTGCTACGGTTGAAGAATGTGACGGGCATCCCGTCAATTCGGTATTTGACCCAAACGACCTTGGAGATTATCAGAGCTACAAGCCGCACCGCTGCCCTTTCTGTGAACAGGGGGAAAAGCTTGACGCTCTCGTAAACAGCTTCGGATATTCGGCACTTTGATTTTTTTACAGAGCAAATAAAATATCCGCAGCATAACAGTTGGTGTTATGCTGCGGTTTCTATTCAGCCGACTTATAAATACTCCTATGATATAATACGGATTTATCAATAAAAATTAAAAACAGGAGGAATGGAGTAATGAAAAAGATCCTTGTCACAGGCGGAACGATCTTTGTAAGTAAGTACCTCGCCGAATATTATACCCTTACCGGTAATGAAGTGTATACATTTAACAGAGGCACTCATACACAACCTAAGGGTGTTAAATTTATCAAGGGTGACAAAACAGAAGTAAGTCCCGACTTGAAAAAGTATAGCTTTGATTTGGTTATTGCAGTCAATATCTATACCGAAAAGGAAATGCTCAATCTCCTCAACAGTCTTGATGACTTTGGGGATTTTATATTCATAAGCTCGAGTGCTGTTTATCCCGAAACAACGCCTCTCCCCTTTAAGACCGGTCAACCCACGGGCGCAAATTCAATATGGGGTGATTACGGCACAAATAAAATTGCCGCAGAAAAGGTACTGCTAAGTGCAAAACCCGACTCCTACATACTCAGACCGCCGTATTTTTACGGGAAATATCAGAATATTTACCGTGAGGGCTTTGTGTTCGACTGTGCCTTGAATAATATGCCGTTCTATATTCCCAAAGACGGTAAAATGCCGCTGCAATTTTATAATGTGCATGATTTGTGCAGGTTTATTGATTCTCTGCTTGATATAAAACCCGATATACATATTTTCAACGTAGGAAACAAGGAAATAATTGATATAAATAAATTTGTTGAAGTATGCTATGACACGGCAGGTAAAAAACTGAATAAAATATATGTTGACTCCTCTCATAATCAGCGCAGTTATTTCCCTTTCCATGATTATGCATATTATCTCGATGTTACCGAGCAATATAATATTCTCCCCGATACCGTTTCTCTTTATGACGGATTTAAAGAGGATTTTGATTATTACGTAAATCATCAGGATGAGGTTATGAAAAAGTCTTCCTATTACAAATATATAAAAACTGTACTGCAAAAATAATATACACAGAAATTTGCCCCGACCCGTCAGTTAAAATTTGACAGGTCGGGGATGTTTTTTAATTCTTTTCCGTTGGCTCCTCGTCCGAACCGCCGTCTGATTTATCATCCGAATCATCTTCCGATTCATCATCCTTATCTATCCAACGTGAAATAAAGAAATACAGAATACCAACTACAACCACGGTAATGGCAGATATTACAATGACAATGATAATTTTTTGCTGTCTGTCATCCGTATAGACTTCGGCGTCTTCGCTTCCGCTCTCATCATATGTGTCGACCTTGGGATCCTGCTCTGTTACGCTTCCTTCGGTACTCTCAGATATATCGGATGCCGTCGCTGAGCCTTCCGTTCCGTCCTGCGTTTGTGCAGTATTGCCCGGATTCCGGGGGTTTTGGGTATCATTACCCGTGGAAATATCACTTCCGCCCGACACATTTCCATCAGTACCTCCCGGCGTTGGGCCTGTCGTACCGCTGTTTTCTGCATTTGAATGATCAGCCGACGAATCATCTTCGGTTACGCCGCCGGACTCGCTTCGGGAAGGATCATTATCTGTTTTGCTATTCTCCGTACCGGACTGCGAAGTCTGTTTGCTGCTTTCATTATCCGGCTCCTCACTGTATTCGGGTGACATATTCTGTGAATTGATACTGTATCTCAAATCCGTCGTTGTATTGTCTGAAATAAGCTTACTGTTGATATCATACAGCTCAAAGCTTTTTGCGTATACATCATTCGATGAAAGTCTGTCGAATTTCAGATTAAACTCAATTATCGCAAGTTCGGTATTTCCCTTGACAACTCCGCTTGAATTAAGGAAATTTATCGATATTTCTCCCTTGTTTTTGGAATTGATGTTTATTACCTGTGCATTTGCCGCACCCTCTTTAACTGAAATCAACTCCAGGATATCGGTATTATATCCAATCTTTATGGAACCCGCTGCCGCCTTACCGGGGGTAAATGAAACCACAGTTGTAACATTACTGTCGGTATCTATAATCTCATTAATTCCGAATGTCGGTTTATCATCAGCGAGTACAAATATATTTCCGCTTAATAAAAAAATAAATAAAATCGCCATAAAGGCAACGATACTTCGTCTGTATTTCAAATCATATAATCCCCTTACTAAGTCATATTACAGTTCGGTTATCAATTTCGCGTCATACCTTGATATCATAAGCGCGTCGGCAATATTTGCTCTTCCGTCCCCGTTTACGTCCGCAGCTTCTGTCTGGTCCTGCGAAAAGTCGGTCAATCCTGCGTCATTTCTGGAAATCATGAGTGCGTCGGCTATATTGACTATTTCATCACCGTTTACATCACCAAATATGACCTTGCTTTTAATTAATTCAAATTTAACATTCGCAGTATTATTCTTTGCATATTCCTGTGCAGCAGAACCCTCATATCCGCTTATTGTAAGGATAATATTCCCACCGGCTGACGGGGTCGGATATCCAAAGGCAAATTCTCCAATGTTGGCAACACTTTTCGGGATAGTTATGTTTTTAAGACTTGAACAACCGTAGAATGCACTTTTGCCGATACTCTTTACCCCGGAGGATATCGTAACGGACGAAAGTAAGGTACATCCGCTGAAGGTATCATCCTGAATATCAACGACGCTTGCCGGTATAGTTATCTGCTTTAACGTCGTACAGTTTTCAAAGGCATCATTGCCTACATATACAAGACCGCTCGTGAGAGTCACAGAGGAAAGCTTGGAGAAGTCCATAAACGCACGGTCGGCAATAATTTTCGTACCGCTTTTTACATTCAGTGAAGTAAGGCTTTCTTTTTTTCCTTTATAACCGTAAAGAATATTATTTATGTATATAACTCCATCGCTTTGCTTTGTATACCACTCGGTATCCTTAAAAACATCACTGCCAAAGTTTTTGAGATTTGTCGGTACGCTGATGCTCGCAAGAGATTGACAATTTTCAAAAGCAGAATCCTCTATGCTTGTTACACTGCTTGGTATAGTTATGCTTTTTATTCCGGTACAAAAACGGAATGCCGAAGGCCCGATATCCGTAACACCGGAAGGAATTTTTATTTCTGTGAGGTTCTCACAGTTATAGAAGGCCCCGCCTGCAATCTTTTTTACACCCGCCGGAATGGTATAACTGCCGCTTCTCGTTTCGGGACAGCAAATGACAGTAGTTTTATTTTTATCAAAAAGTATGTTGTCCTCAGACAAATATTTTGTATTTTTCGCGTCAACGCTGATACTTTGCAGCAGATGACAGCCTGTAAGAGCATTTTCGCTGATTTCCGTTACCGTATCCGGTATGCTTATTCTCTCAAGATTCATACAGCCGGTAAAAGCAGAGCTTCTGATAGTAGTAACACCGCTTTGGAGGGTGATACTTATTACATCCTGACAACCTAAAAAGGACATTTCACCAATCGCGGAAACAGTTTTATTATTTATTTTAGCCGGAACAACTACATCAGTTTCCGTACCTGTAAATTTGGTTATGGTTATTGTTCCGTCAGTATTGTCAATATATTCAAAGCTGCCTGCGGGAGTTTCGTCTATCGTATCGGCAGCCTTTACTGAAACAGCGGTATAGGCAAAAATTCCCGGCTGACCCATTGCACAGGAAGCCGAAATCATTGCAGCGGCAAGGAAAACAGTCATAATTCTCTTGAATGTGCCTTTGTTTTTACTTTTCATAATATTTCCTCCATTCATATATTTTAAAAGCAGGCGTTTATATTAATGCCTGCTCATACCAATTATATAAAAGCCTGATACAATTATAAATAATTTCCCTTTCCTTGTCAAGAATTATTGTACAATTTGCATGAAATATATACATTTACATTATTTTTTATAAACAAGCATATCGGGAGTCCACGAGCTTATTATTTCAAGCATATCCCCTGCCGTTTTTTTCGCAGAGTCAAGGTCGTGATCGAGATAATTGCCGCATTCTATACGGGTACTTCCGGGTATTTCGCCCTCAAATTCGGCAATGAACTCAAATGAAGATACAATCAGGCTTATTACCTCCTGACTGCTGACATTATCACGGATAAGCAGATAAAACCCTGTCCTGCACCCCATAGGTCCGACATATACTACGCTGTCTGCATATTTGCTGTTACGTGCATAGGTCGCAAATAGATGTTCAACGGTATGCATCTCACCGGTGGAAAGATAATCTCCGCAATTAGGTTTTTTCATACGCACATCATATGTCACCACGTCTCCGTCGATTCGTGATATATATATTCCCTTGTCAAGAAGGTCGTGATTTACTTCAAAGCTTGCTATTCTTTTCATTTTTATCACTCCGGAATAAATTTTAAAAAACGGCAATAAGTCAAAGCATCAGCCTTAACCTATTACCGTAAAATCAGAGGCGACACCCGGATTTGAACCGAGGATCAGAGTTTTGCAGACTCGTGCCTTACCACTTGGCTATGTCGCCAAACAAAAAAAGAGCTTAATCCTATCAAGCTCCATGTCAACATCGTACAAATATGAAACCACAGGTTGCACGGACATTATAATTTAAACTGCGGCGAACCGCTGGAGCGGATGACGGGGCTCGAACCCGCTACCTCAACCTTGGCAAGGTTGCGCTCTACCAGATGAGCTACATCCGCATATCAAAGTGCCTACGGGCGGAATCGAACCACCGACACGAGGATTTTCAGTCCTCTGCTCTACCGACTGAGCTACATAGGCAAATAGCGATCCGGAACGGGATCGAACCGTCGACCTCTAGCGTGACAGGCTAGCGTTCTAACCAGCTGAACTACCGGACCAAAGTGGTGGGAACAATAGGGCTCGAACCTATGACCCTCTGCTTGTAAGGCAGATGCTCTCCCAGCTGAGCTATGCTCCCA
>CANRDH010000112.1 GCA_947629295.1 uncultured Clostridia bacterium | reverse complement strand
ATCAGAGAAGCGCTGAAAACCGGCACTGAGATGGGACTTAAGGCTAAGTCCTATATGGAAGCAGGTCAGCTCGTTCCCGATGAGGTCGTTATCGGCATCATTAAGGAAAGACTTGCAAAGGATGACTGCGGCAAGGGATTTATCCTTGACGGCTTCCCCAGAACCATTCCTCAGGCCGAGGCTCTGGATAAGATGGGCATAGCAATAGATAAGGTAATTGATATCGAGGTTACCGATGAGGCTATAGTCAAGAGAATGTCCGGACGCCGTGTCTGCGAGAAATGCGGAGCAAGCTACCATATGGAATATAAGCTTCCGCAGAAAGAAGGAGTTTGCGACAAATGCGCAGGCGCCCTTGTTCAGCGTAAGGATGACCATCCGGATACAGTAAAGGCTCGTCTTGAGGTTTATCATAAGGAAACAGAGCCTCTTAAGGAGTACTATGAGAAGCAGGGTAAGCTTTCCGTAGTAGAGGGTCAGGATACGGTTGAAAGTACAACCGCTCTTATCCTTAAGACTATTGAGGCATAAAATATATGGTGATTCTTAAGACCGCCCGTGAGATAGCGGCAATGCGTGAAGCGGGCAGAGTTTCATCGAGAGCTTTGCATGAAGCGGGTAAGGCGGTAGAACCGGGAGTTTCGACTCTCGAATTGGATACCATAGTCCGCAGATATATCGAGAAGCAGGGCGCAGCGCCCTCGTTTCTCGGATACGGCGGATTTCCCGCAAGCGCATGTATCTCGGTAAATAATGTAGTCATCCACGGCATACCGAGCGCAAAGCAGATTTTGAAACAGGGAGATATCGTCAGTATAGATGTCGGTGCAATGCTGGACGGATATCACGGAGACAATGCTTACACATTTGCCTGCGGTGATATTTCAAAAGAAGCACAGGCACTGTTGGATGCCACAAAGCAGTCCCTATATGAGGGAATAAAAAATGCTGTGGCGGGAAACAGGATAGGCGATATCGGAAATGCAGTTCAGAGGTATGTCGAGGCTCGCAGTTACTCGGTGGTAAGAGATTATGTCGGTCACGGAGTAGGTGCGAAGCTGCATGAAGACCCCAGCGTACCTAATTACGGCACACCGGGAAGAGGTGTGCGATTGCTGCCGGGTATGACAATAGCCATAGAGCCGATGATTAATCAGGGTACACATAAGGTAAGGGTACTCGATGATGATTGGACAACTGTTACCGCAGACGGTAAGCTTTCGGCCCACTTTGAGCATACGATAGCTGTAACGCCGAACGGACCGGTAATATTGACGCTGCCCGATTGAGGTGAGCAATATGAGGTTTCAGAGAGGAACAGTCGTCGCTTCAAAGGCAGGTCATGATAAGGGCAGCTTCTTTGCGGTAGTATGCGTAGAAAACGATATGGCATATATAGCCGATGGCAAGGGCAGAAGCCTGTCTGAGCCTAAGCGGAAAAAGCTTATTCATCTTGCGTTTACCAATACTGTTCTGAGTGAACAGATAATGAATGATGACAGTAAGCTCAGTGAGGCGATTGACTCATTTAATAAAAAGTCGAGAGCATTCTAAGGAGGTAATTATATTGTCTAAGGAAGACGTAATTGAGGTAGAGGGCATAGTAAAGGAGGCTCTTCCGAATGCACAGTTCAGGGTTGAGCTTCAGAACGGACATATTATCCTTGCTCATATTTCGGGTAAGCTGAGAATGAATTTCATTCGCATACTTCCCGGTGACAAGGTAACGGTAGAAATATCACCGTATGATCTTACCATGGGTCGTATAACATGGCGCAGTAAGTAATATACCCCTTTGGGGCTATCGAAAGGAATGATAACACGATGAAAGTCAGACCTTCAGTAAAGAAAATTTGCGAAAAATGTAAGGTTATAAAGCGCAAGGGAAAAATCATGGTTATCTGTGAAAACCCGAAGCATAAGCAGCGTCAGGGCTAATGACGCAAAAATACCAACGGAGGTGCGAAAATAAATGGCACGTATTGCAGGTGTAGATTTACCCAGAGATAAGAGAGTTGAAATAGGACTCACTTATATTTTCGGCATAGGCCGCAAGACATCTAACGATATTCTCGCAGCAACAGGCGTCAATCCCGATACAAGAGTAAGAGATCTTACGGACGACGACGTTGCAAAGATAAAAGAGTATATTGACCATAATGTAAGAGTTGAGGGTGACCTCAGAAGAGATATCGCATTCGATATTAAAAGACTTATTGAAATCGGATGCTACAGAGGAATCCGTCACCGTACAAATCTTCCCGTTCGCGGACAGCGTTCAAAGACAAATGCCCGCACAAGAAAGGGTAAGAGAAAGACCATGGCAAACAAGAAGAAGTAATCAGGAGGGAATAACTGATGGCAGTTCAGAAAGGTGCTAAGAAGGCTGCTGTACGCAGACGCCGTGAGCGTAAAAATATCGAAAAGGGCGCAGCGCACATTCAGTCGACATTCAACAATACAATAGTTACAATATCTGATGTTCAGGGAAATGCAATTTCTTGGGCAAGTGCGGGTGAGCTCGGTTTCAGAGGCTCCAGAAAGTCTACTCCGTTTGCAGCCCAGTCAGCAGCAGAAACCGCTGCAAAGGCAGCAATGGAGCATGGTATGAAAACCGTTGAGGTATATGTAAAGGGCCCCGGCGCAGGACGTGAGGCAGCAATTCGTGCTCTTCAGTCAGCAGGTCTTGAGGTAAGCATGATAAAGGATGTTACCCCGATTCCCCACAACGGTTGCCGTCCTCCTAAGAGAAGACGTGTATAAAATAACGGAGGTGCATTTTAAATGGCAGTAAACAGAGATCCGATTCTTAAGAGATGCAGATATCTCGGAATCAGCCCGGCAGTATTGGGTATTTATAAAACATCTAAGAAAAATCCTAACGCAAATGCAAGAAGAAAAGTATCTGAGTACGGCTTGCAGCTCAAAGAAAAGCAGAAGCTCAAGTTCATATACGGTATTCTTGAAAAACCCTTCCACCATTACTTTGAAATAGCTTCAAAAATGGAGGGACAGGCAGGTAATAACCTTATAACTATTCTTGAGTCAAGACTTGATAATATTGCTTTCAGAATGGGTATGGCTCTTACAAGAAGAGAGGCAAGACAGCTTGTGACTCACGGACATTTCCTCGTAAACGGCAAGAAGGTTGATATCCCTTCATACAGAGTTAAGGCAGGAGATGTGATTACTCTCAGAGAAAAGAGCAGAAGCAGTACAAAAATCAAGAGTGTAATTGAGCAGACGGCAAGCAGAACCACTCCACTCTGGCTTGAGGTAAATAAGGAGCAGTTCAGCGCAAAGGTTGTAAGAATGCCCTCAATCGAGGATATTGACTACGAGGTTGCACCGCATCTCATCGTTGAGTTGTACTCCAAGTAATCCATTCGTATTCAGGTTACACATCATGGCGGTATTGACCGCCTAATGTTAAGGAGGTTAGCTGATGTTCGAATTTCAAAAGCCAAGAATAGATACTACGGAATTATCCGAAGACGGCAAGTTCGGCAGATTTGTCGTTGAGCCGCTCGAGAGAGGCTTCGGCAACACTCTCGGCAACAGCCTGCGCAGAGTTCTTCTCTCCTCACTGGAGGGTGTAGCCGTTACATCTATAAAGATTGACGGGGTTTTGCATGAATTCTCTACGGTACCGGGCGTAAAAGAGGACGTAACGGCGATAGTGCTCAATATGAAGGGACTTATCGCAAAGCTTAACTGTGACGGTCCGAAAACAGTCGAGATCAGCGCAGAGGGTCCCTGTATAGTAACAGCGGATTCCATAAAAAGGGATGCGGATATAGAAATCCTCAATCCGGAATTGCATATTGCTACGCTTGGCAAGGGCGCAAAGCTCAATATGGAGATAACGCTCAGCAAGGGACGCGGATATGTTTCCGCAGAGCGCAATAAAGAGGAGATTTCGAGGAATTCCGGCGTTATAGGTATTCTTCCGATTGACTCAATATATACGCCCGTACTTAAGGTAAACTACAATATTGAAAATACACGTGTCGGTCAGATCACCGACTATGACAAGCTTACGCTTGATGTGTGGACAAACGGCGTTATAAACGCCCAGGAGGCTGTTTCACTTGCCGCAAAGGTACTGACGGAGCATCTTAATCTGTTTGTAAATCTTTCGGATAAGGGAACAAATACCGAGGTTATGGTTGAAAAGAATGATCAGGGTAAGGAAAAGGCACTTGAAATGACTATCGAGGAGCTTGATCTTTCGGTTCGTTCCTTCAACTGCCTGAAGAGAGCAAATATCAATACCGTTGAGGATCTTATAAACAAGACCGAGGACGAGATGATGAAGGTCAGAAATCTCGGCCGCAAGTCGCTTGACGAGGTTATAGACAAGCTTAATAAGCTTGGATTTACACTTCGCAGCAATGATGATTAATTACCACAAAGGAGTGAATATCGAATGCCGGGAACAAGAAAACTGGGCAGAGAAACTGCTCACAGAACTGCAATGCTCAGAGCATTGGTAACTTTCCTTCTCGAAAACGGCAAGATTGAGACTACCGTATCTCGTGCTAAGGAAGTCAGTTCCCTTACGGAAAAATTTATTACGCTGGCAAAGGTTGAAAACCTGAGCAATAAGCGTGCAGCTTTGGCTTTCATAACTAAAGAGGATGTAGTAAATAAGCTTTTCACAGAGATTGCACCCAAGTATTCCGACAGAAACGGCGGATATACAAGGATTACCAAGATTGGACCGCGTCGCGGTGATGCTGCTGAGATGGCAGTAATTGAGCTTATCTGATTGCTTATGTTACCCTGCCCGTATCGTTTGGTACGGCAGGGTATTTTTTAGGAATTTTTTTTAAATCCTATGACAAATTAGTGTAAATGTGTTATAATTAACCAGTATATAATATTTTTTTCGGAGGGGTGACATAATGCCAAGAAATGTTTCCAAATACGTCGTTTGTCCCAAATGTCAGCAGCAGACATTAACAGAAATTGTAATAAGCGGAAATACAGTTGATGATACATCTCTGCGTAAAATGATATTTTCCGAGGATATTTTTCGCTGGAAATGCAAAAAATGCGGCTTCAGCTCAAAATACCAACACCCTCTCCTGTATAATGACATTCGCGGCAAATTCATGGTCTACTATATTCCTCAGGTTGAAAGGCTAAGGGTTGTTGACGCTAAGCTTGAAAATGAATTTCCGGAATTATCCGATATAAAAAGACGTGTTGTGCCTGATATTAACGCTATGAAGGAAAAAATAACAGTCCTTGAGAGCGGAATTAACGATATGGCATTGGAGCTGACTAAGCTTGCGGTTTCAGAAATCGTTTCAAAGGAAACAAATCATACCGTTTATTCGGGATATTTTACAGATATGAATGAGGAAGAAAATACGATTAGCTTTCAGTTTTTTGTCGGGGGAGATAAACGCTCCTATATACAATCGACAAGGCTGGAGGTTTACAGACATTCCCTCGAGATGGTAAGAAAGAAATTCGCCCGCGAAGAAAGACAACAGGGTTTTCTCAATATAGGAAAACAATGGGCTAAGAATGCGCTTGATACATACCGCGGCTCACGTTAGTGGAGTCGCTTTGAATACGCCGCTGTTATGGTGTTTTTATTGCTTTTGTTTATTTGGCATGGCGGTTCGGCTATATTGGGCATAATTTAGAAAATAATTTGGATTTTTTTAAAAAAAAGCAAACTTTTTTACAAAAACCAATGGAATTTGATAAAGAATTATGTTATAATAT
>CANRDH010000111.1 GCA_947629295.1 uncultured Clostridia bacterium | reverse complement strand
AACGGCTCGGAAATTATAGCAGAATGTCTGCTTGAACAGGGAGTTGATACCGTATTCGGTTATCCCGGCGGTGCGGTACTTAATATTTATGACGCACTTTATAAGTACAGCGATAAAATAACACATATACTTTCCTCACATGAACAGGGAGCTGCTCATGCTGCGGACGGCTATGCAAGAACAACAGGAAAATGCGGCGTTGTTATAGCAACCTCGGGACCCGGTGCGACTAACCTTGTAACAGGTATAGCAACCGCATATATGGATTCCATACCGATAGTTGCCATAACGGGTAACGTCACAAACGATCTGCTTGCCCGTGACAGCTTTCAAGAGGTCGATATCTGTGGAATATCTATGCCGATAACCAAACATAACTTTATTGTTAAAGATGTTAAAGACCTTGCAAATGTAATACGCAAAGCTTTCAGAATTGCAATGAGCGGAAGAAAAGGCCCCGTTCTTATTGATATTCCGAAGGATGTAACCGGGGCAATATGCGAATTTGAAACTGTTATACCTGAGGTTATCGTTAATCCGACAATATCGGGGAAGGCGGATTTTGAAGAAGCTGCAAAAATCATTGCTGAGTCAAAGCGTCCTATGATATATATGGGCGGCGGTGTTGTAAGTGCGGATGCGGAAAAGGAAATAATTGCCTTTGCGGAAAAGGTGGACTGCCCTGTCGCTACATCCATAATGGGACTTGGCGGCTTCCCGGCTTCACACAGGCTTTTTATGGGTACGATAGGTATGCACGGCGGTTATGAAACAGGAAAGGCTACCGATAACTGCGACCTTATTATAACGATCGGTGCAAGATTTTCGGACCGTGTTGCCGGCGACAGGGAAAAATTCGGCAAGGACGCAAAAATTATTCAGCTTGATATCGACAAAGCAGAGATCAATAAGAATGTAAAGATAGATTCCTATATCCTCGGTGACCTGAAATCCACGCTCAAAACCCTCACCGATGCAGTAGAAAAAGCAGACCATGCGGAGTGGATAGCACAGGTAAACGAATGGGGAAAAAACAGCAGCGTGTCCGAAACACCGAAATCTGACGAATACGCTCACCCGTATCATGTTATAGAGGCTGTAAGAGCCCTTACAAAGGACAGCGATATAATAGTAACGGACGTAGGACAGCACCAGATGTGGGTGTCACAAAAATACCGCTTTGAAGAACCGAGAACGTGGTGTACCTCCGGAGGACTCGGAACAATGGGTTACGGACTCGGTGCGGCAGTAGGCTCAGCCGTTGCACATCCGGAAAAGACGGTAGTACTTTTTACAGGTGACGGAAGCTTCCATATGAACCTCAATGAGCTTGCAACGGTTTGCTCGTATAACCTTAACATAAAGGTTATAGTTATGAATAATACCGTACTCGGAATGGTAAGGCAGTGGCAGAAGCTTTTCTACGGCAGACGTTTTTCACAGACCGACCCGCACAGAAAAACAGATTTTGCAAAGCTTGCCGAGGCATTCGGGATTAAGGGAATGAGGATACATAACGATGACGACGCGGAAACTGTACTGAATGAGGCATTTTCCACGAATGAGCCGGTTGTTATAGACTGCCGCATTTCGCCGGACGAAAATGTTCTCCCGATGATTCCTCCGGGAAAAACGGTTGACGATCTGATTACGGAAATGGAGTGATATATATGGAAAATAAGCAGATAATAGGTCTTTTGGTTCATAATCATCCCGGTGTCCTGCTGAGGGTCACAAGTCTTATTTCAAGAAGAGGATTTAATATCGACAGTCTTACGGTAAGTCCGGCAGGAATGGACGGTTATTCAAGAATGACGATAAGAATAAACGGTGATGATGATAAGGTCGAGCAGTTTATAAGTCAGATGCTGAAAATTGTTGATGTAAAAAGGGCGGAGGCACTTCCGGAGGACGGTTCTGTCGCATCCGAGCTTATACTTATAAAGATAGGCACTGACGGTCACGATAATAATGAAATTATATCGGTGACAGCAAAATATCATGCGTCCCTTGTCAACATCGGAGAACATTCCATGACATTCAGGGCAAGCGGAACACCGCATGAGATTGACACACTTGTATCCGAGCTTGAGAAATACGGCATACTTGAAATGGCACGGACAGGCATTGCCGCACTTGAAAACGGCGACAAGAAGCTGAGCAATTAATTGTATATTTCTGCCGCTCCGAGATAATCGGGGCGGCGTTTTGTATTTAACAGAGAAACGGTCCGACAAATTGCTGTCAGACCGTTTCTCTCATATCATCTATAATTTGTTGTATATGTGCTATTTTAACTCCGTTAAGCCCTGTTATTTCAACATATTTTTTATTATCAAGACCGAGAAGATAATCCGTGCTTACGGAGAAAAAATCAGCAATTTTTATAAGCATATCAATTGACGGCTGTATATTGTCGTTTTCCCAGTTTGATACACTTTGTTTAGATACCGAAAGCTCATTTGCAAGTGCCACCTGTGTTATATTGCGTTCTGTTCTAAGTTCCCTTATACGTTCGTTAAGCATTATCGGCAAACTCCTTATAAGTCAAATATTACAATACAATTATATAAAAAATATTGACAAATATAAAATACTATGATATTGTATTATTGGACGTGAAACGCATATACGGTGAATATATATATCTATATTCTTAGTGCATTGCAGTCCTTGTCGTTTCCCGTACGAAGTAATATTATTATATACAGGAGGTAAATAATTATGGGCAAATTGAAAAAGAGAGCAAAAAGAGTTCTGAGTGTTGCACTTTCTGCTCTTATGCTCGGCGGCAGTGCTGTTACGGTTTTGCCGGCTGTGGCGGAGAGCGGGATTGCAGTAAATGCGGCAAGCGAAGGAACAACTGCCGGTGGTCTTGAGTGGGAAGAAAGTTATTTCAGTGGAGATGGTGTAGTTATTACAGGCTACACAGGCAAAAGCGGAAATGTCGTTATACCGTCCAAAATTAACGGAAAGTCTGTTACGGTGATAGGCGATGGGGCATTTCAAGACTGTACAAGACTGACAAGTGTAAAAATACCTAATAGTGTTAAGGCTATAGACTACTATGCATTTCAGGGTTGTACCGGACTGAAAAGCGTAACAATACCTGACAGTGTTACGGAGATAGGAACGTATGCATTTTGGTGTTGCAAAGGACTGACAAGCGTAACGATACCCGGTAGTGTTAAATCAATAGGTCCAGGTGTATTTGGTCACTGTTCAAGCCTAAAGAGTATAACGATACCTGCCAATGTTGCCTCAATTGGTGATTATGCATTTACAGGTTGTAATAAAATGACAAGTATCAATGTAAACAGCAAGAATAAAAAATATTTGTCATTAAACGGTGTTTTGTTCAATAAAAATAAATCCGTTCTGTTATCCTATCCGGCAGGTAAAAAGGGAACATACAAAATCCCCGGCAGTGTCAAGACAATTAGTGTAGGTGCATTCGATGGATGTACAAACCTGACAGGCATAACAATCCCAAATAGTGTAACCACCATAGGAGATGAAGCTTTTTATGGGTGCAGAGGATTAAAAAGTGTAAAGATTCCTAATAAGGTTTCAACTATAGGCAGTAGGACTTTTTGCCGATGTAGTTCACTCGCGAGTATAACAATACCGAGCAGCGTTAAAAAAATAAAAGAATATGCATTTTCTTACACAAATCTAAAAAGTGTAAGCATACCGGCAGGTGTCAATGAGATCGGCGATATGGCATTTGCCGGATGTAAAAATCTTAATTCCGCAAGTATTAAGGTTAATAGTAAGAATAAATATTTTGCGGTTCAAAATGGTGTTCTCTTCAATAAAAACAAAACCGTTCTGATAACATATCCGGCAGGTAAAAAGGGAGCATACAAAATACCCGACAGTGTTAAGGAAATATGCGTGGGTGCATTTGAATATGCTGCAGGTCTTACGAGTTTTACCGTAGGCAGCAAGAACAAAAGTTTTTCAGCCTCAAACGGTGTATTGTTTAACAAGAATAAAGACACCTTAATAGCTTATCCCACCGGCAAAAAAGGTGCTTATGTAATGCCGAACAGTGTAGAATATTTATCTGTGGAGGCTTTCGGTTCTTGTGAAGGACTTACCGGTGTAACAATTTCTAATAAGGTTTCTGGTATACCGCATGATGCATTCTGGAACTGTACATCACTAAAAAGTGTAAAAATACCTAACAGCGTTACGAGTATATATGATCATGCTTTTGACGGATGTACCCGGCTGAAAAGCGTTACAATACCGAAAACTGTTTCGTGGATTGATGATAGGGCTTTCGGATATACTTATAATGAAAAAACCTTTGAATACGAAAAATACAATTTTACCATGCACGGAGTGACCGGATCGGCAGCTGAAGCTTATGCAAGAGATAATGATTTAAAATTTGTTGCCACAAATATTTCGGCAAAAAGTGTAAAACTGAACAAAACATCAGTAACACTCGACAAAGGCAAATCTACTACCCTCAAGGCAACTGTAAGCCCGAGCAACACATCAAACAAGAAACTCACATGGACAACAAGCAACAAAAAGGTTGCGACTGTTTCAAACGGTAAGGTTACCGGCAAGGGTGTAGGCACAGCAACCATAACCGTAAAGACGGCTAACGGCAAGAAGGCGACGTGTAAGGTAACCGTACGCAAGGCTGCAAATGTTGCTGCCAAAAGCGTAAAACTGAGCAAAACATCGGTAACACTCGGCAAAGGCAAATCTACTACTATAAAGGCAACTGTAAGCCCGAGTAATGCTACAAACAAAAAGGTGACGTGGACGACCTCAAATAAAAAGGTTGCCACAGTATCAAACGGAAAAATTACTGCCAAAGGTGTTGGTACAGCTACAATAACCGTACAGACTGCAAACGGTAAGAAAGCAACCTGCAAGGTTACGGTTAAAAATCTTCCGACAAAAGTAAAACTCAATAAAACTTCCGTAACACTCAAAAAGGGAAAAACTACTACCCTCAAAGCAACTATTACACCAAGTAAAAATGTGATTAGTACTGTTACATGGTCTACATCCAACAGCAAGGTTGCAACTGTTAAAAACGGTAAGGTTACAGCTAAAGCCGCAGGCACGGCTACGATAACCGTGCAGACCGCAAACAACAAAAAAGCTACCTGTAAGGTAACTGTAAAGAACCCAAAGACGGTAAACCCGACAAGCGTAAAACTGAGCAAGACATCTGTTACACTCGGCAAAGGCAAGACCACTACTCTTAAGGTAACAGTGAACCCGAGCAATGCAACAAATAAAAAGGTAACGTGGAAAACCAGCAACAGCAAGGTTGCGACTGTATCTAATGGTAAGATTAAAGCTAAGGCCGCAGGCACGGCAACTATTACCGTGCAGACCGCAAACAACAAAAAAGCTACCTGTAAGGTAACAGTAAAGAACCCGAAGACGGTCAACCCGACAAGCGTAAAACTCAGCAAAACGAGCGTAAGCCTTGAAAAGGGCAAGACAACAACCCTTAAGGCTACTGTAAATCCGAGTAATGCCACAAATAAAACATTAAAGTGGACAAGTTCAAATACCAAAGTTGCAACCGTATCTAATGGTAAGATTACAGCTAAGGCCGCAGGCACGGCAACTATTACCGTACAGACCGCAAACAACAAAAAAGCAACGTGTAAAGTAACTGTAAAGAACCCCAAAACCGTCAACCCGACAAGCGTAAAACTGAGCAAAACAAGCGTAAGCCTTGAAAAGGGCAAGACAACAACTA
>CANRDH010000110.1 GCA_947629295.1 uncultured Clostridia bacterium | reverse complement strand
CCTTGATCACACACAACTCCCTCCATATATGGAAACGGCTCTTTTCTTTTTCAGATTTGAGCCGTTTCTTTTTTGCTGACGCTATGCCGTCGAACATAAATCAGCAATATTAATATTATTTAAGATAAAAACTTATGTAAATATGTGTGAATAATTCTCATTATCAGCCATAGAAAAAATATCTGACCCGGCAACTATCAAATGATTAAGCAGCTTAACATTGACGGCGCGCATGGCGTCCCTGACCTTGATAGTGGATTGCACATCCTTTGACGACGGGAATACCACTCCGCTCGGGTGATTATGCGCAAGCAGAACACTTGCGGCATTATAGCGTATGCAAATATCTATCATTTTCCTGATATATATTTCAGAAGCATTAACAGAACCCTTGCTCAGTATGTGAAAAAGAATTTCTCTGCCCTTGCTGTCAAACAATACCACAATCACCTGCTCGCCTTCACATCCGATAAAGCTTGCAGATATCTTATCCTCAATCCTGTACGTCCGGTCTTTATCTTTGGGATTGAAATATTTATCCATAAAATAAATGCCGCTTATTTTGGGTATCATTTTTATCAGCATAGACATACTTTCGGTACTTCTCATATCAATAAGCATATTGTACGGAGCCTCCATAATCGCAGACAAGGAGCCGAAGCAGTCATGAAGCTTCTTGGCTGTTTCGGAATTATCCTTGTTTGGCGCGGCATACGATAATATAAATTCAACAATTTCACTGTCAGTAAAGCCTTCAAATTCAGATTTAACAAAGCGCTTCCTGAAACCTCTTACTCTTTCCTTATATGTTGGCATATTTTCCATAAAAACACCTGCTATGCAAATATCACTCTTAAATCATCATCAGCGACCATTGAATACAGCTCGTTTCCCGCAACTATATAATGGTCATTGAGTCTGACGCCTATCTTAGAAAGGGAATTGAATAATATCATAGTATTATCAATATCCTTTGGAGTCGGTGCTGCCACCCCGTTAAGCTTATTATGCGCAATCATTATTGTTGTGGCATGATATCTTACCGACAATTCAGCTATTCTCGCATATAATTCTTCGGACCAGTTATAGTCACCCTCACTTATTATCCCGCAAAATAATTCCATACCTTTTGCATCATACATTACAAGAACGATCTTTTCCTCGATCTCATTCATAAGCAGCTCCAGTATCTTATTCTCCATATCCGTGACGGAGTAAGATTTTTCCAAATTAAAGTTCCTGTCCGAAACATATATGTTGCTGAGCTTACATACAAGCTTTAACCAAATTGCAGCATTCTCCGGCAGTCCACACTCCATAAGTTCATCAAGAGAGGCGTCCAGAACCTTTGAAAATGAGCCGAAGTGATTTATCAATTTATGTGCTGTTTCATTTGTATCTCTTCTCGGTATGCCAAAAAACAAAATCATTTCCAATATCTCATGATTGCTGAACTCACGGAATTCTGAAGCAAGGTATCTTTCCTTCAGTCTTGCCCTGTGACCGTGGTGGAGCGGTTTTTCAGCCATTTTTGTCCCCTCCCGAAATATCAACCGTTTTTCTTACAGTCTTGTTGAGAAAAATCGGTAATATATGTGTTAATTGTAAATAATTCATTATAATAAACAGAAAACTTTCGGTTATACTCTTTCCAAAGCTTGAGAGAGGTCTGCAATAAGATCCTCTGCATCCTCCAAACCAACCGACAAACGTACCAAATCAGGAGAAACTCCCGCAGCTTCAAGCTCGGCGTCGCTCATCTGTCTGTGAGTAGCAGAAGCGGGATGAAGTATACAGGTTTTGGCGTCTGCCACATGAGTAGCAATAGAGGCAAGCTTCAGACCGGCCATGAAACGCTCGGCTGCCGATCTTCCGCCGCATACTCCGAATGACACAACTCCGCAGGTACCCTTAGGTAAGTATTTCTGCGCAAGCTCATGATATTTATCACCCGGAAGTCCGGCATATCTAACCCATGATATCTTTGGATGAGTGTTAAGGTATTCCGCTATTTTTTTGGCATTTGCACAATGCCTTTCCATACGCAGAGGGAGCGTTTCTATACCAAGTCCGAGCAAAAATGAATTCATTGGAGCGGGAGTAGAGCCGAAATCCCTCATAAGCTGGGCCACGGCTTTAGTGATATAAGCGCCGCCCAAGCCGAATTTTTTAGTATATGTTATACCGTGATAGCTTTCGTCCGGTGTGGTCAGACCGGGATATTTATCCGCATAGGCTTCCCAGTCAAATTTTCCCGAATCGACAATAGCACCTCCCACAGCGGCGGCATGACCATCAAGATACTTTGTTGTGGAATGTGTGACTATATCTGCTCCCCATTCAAACGGTCGGCATCCCCAGGGAGTAGCAAAGGTATTGTCAACAATCAGCGGAACTCCATGAGAATGAGCTGCCTTTGCAAATTTTTCAATATCCAGCACAGCAAGTGCAGGATTTGCGATAGTTTCACCGAACATTGCTTTGGTGTTCGGACGGAATGCCGCGTTAAGCTCCTCCTCCGTACAATCGGGATCCACAAAGGTAAAATCTATACCCATACGTTTCATTGTAACCGCAAATAAATTATATGTACCGCCATATATAGTCGAGGATGAAACTATATGATCGCCTGCCGAGGCAATATTGAATACTGAAAAAAATGAGGCAGCCTGACCTGATGACAGCAGCATTGCGGCAGTGCCGCCCTCAAGTGCACAAATACGTGCAGCAACCGTATCATTTGTAGGGTTCTGAAGACGTGTATAGAAATATCCTTCGTCCTCAAGGTCAAAAAGCTTACCCATAGCCTCACTTGTTTCATATCGGAAGGTGGTGGATTGAATAATAGGAATATTACGAGGTTCTCCGTTTTCGGGACGATATCCTGCATGAAGACAATCTGTGTTAAACATTATGTATCTCCTTTCAAACTCTTGTGTGACATCCTCCCCCGCATAAAGAGGCGGGGCTTCCCGTCCTCAGCAGGTTTGGTTCTCGTTCGATAGTACCAATGTACTAAGCATAAGCGAGCTAACCCCGTGTGTCCCACGGTTTTGGTGTCAGGGTCATGCAAGAACTAATTGCATACCCTCGTTTCTGATGTTTACGGCGGCGTTTATATCCCTGTTATGATGAGTACCGCACTCAGGACAATCCCATGCACGTATGCTGAGATTTTTTGTTTCAGTATTCTTGTAACCGCAGCAATAACAAAGCTGACTGCTTGCAAAGAATTTATCTGCTTTTACAAGTCTTTTGCACATACAGTGTATGTTACAACAGCTTTGTCTTCTTCATACCGCTTGTTTTTTCTGTTAAGCCAATGATTATATACCAATCTTACGCAACCAAAAGTCTTGGCAAACAAAACTTTCTGCTCGTCATTGGGGTATATTCTGAATTTGTATGCTTTGTTTGCCGTTGGTTCACTTACTTTTTCTGCTCTTTTGCCCTTGATTTTCTATGTATTTTTTTATTACCTCTATCGGTGCTACGCCTGTAGTAAGCAAACAAAAGCTCTGACTCCAGAAATATTCTTTCCATAATTTTTGCCGTATTTGCGGAAATTCCTTTTTCAGAAGTCTACTGCTTGCACTCTTGTATGCATTTATGAACTTGCTTATCTCCGTATTTGGATGTGCTTTGAAAAGTATGTGTACATGGTCTTTGTCATGATTCCATTCTTCAAGACTGATATTGTAGTTTGGTGCAATATACTCAAATATCTCTTTGGCTCTATTGGAAATATTATCATCAAAAACCTGTCTGCGGTATTTGGTCACAAGCACAAGATGATAGTGCAGCAAGAATACTGAATGTGCATTATTATCCAAATTCACTGTATTTCAGCCTTTCTTTATCATTCGACTGAATACATTATATCGTATTTGAGACGCAAAGTCAAGTGGGTGTGGGGCGCAATTCCTCTCCAACCTCTTAGGTGGGAGTCTTCTTGCCGGAGGAGGATAAAAAATGCACAGGGAAAAATCACCTTTACATATATATTTTACTTTCTAAGTATAGCATTTGTCAATACCGCATACATACTGTTATTCTTTATTTTTTACACCTGCGGTTCAAAGATGCTGCCGGGTATATGCCGAAATTACAAAAGCAAAAAATTATACACGCCCGATAACCATGCATAAATGTTTCAGATTTATATAGTGTTACCGAAGTGTTCGTCAATTTGCACAAATTGAATAAACAAACTTCTATATTCAAAATTCAAAAATTGGTAATTATTTGGTGAATTTTGTCGTTTTTTATAATAAAATAGTTACAGATGATAATTATACTAAGGACGACAGGAATATGAGGGGAAAATATTATAAAACGGCAGCAAAATTTGTTGCGGTAAGCTTGATACTTTTACTGTGTTTTAATACAGATATAATCGTCTGCAGCACGGATGATACCATGCAAAGAAGATTTTACTCTGCCAAAGACGGTAGTTTTTTCATTACATACGGACAGAGCAGAGTTTATTATCTTTACCGTATATTGCAAAGCGGCAGGATATCGTTGATCGACAGGGACGGAATTAAGATAGACAGTGTATATTGTGAAAATAAGCATATATATGAGATAACTCAGACAGAAAATAACGTACTTCTGTCTGACGCTTCCCAAATAAACAAGCCGACTGTATTCCTCAATAATATTCATCTCAAAAATAACTGTCTGGCAGTTGATTTTTCGGAGGTAATGTATGCTGTTGACATAGACGACCCTTGCGTTGTGCGGATTTTTGATTATAAGGGACTGGATATAGACAGGTATAAGGTATCGGGAAGCATAACGAAATTATTTTTAGATACCGGAACAAACAATGTTTATGCAGTAAGCAGCAGCGGTGTATTTAATGTTACGTCTAAGAGTAGGCTCTCTTCTGCTGTGCCATATGGAGAATTTGAAATAAACGGAGGTTTATGCACAGACGAAAAAGGGAATGTTTTTACCTTTGAGCCAATCAACGGCTTCAGCAAAAAATTCAGTACGGATTATGATCTGATATGTCCTGCATCGGATTATGTATATGGTGTGAGGGATAAAACAATTTACAGGCTCGATATTAATGGAGATGAAACCGCATATATAAACATCGGAGTAAAGCCCGACAAGCTGCTGTCAAGCAAAGATAACCTTGCATACACAGTCGGAAACAGCATATCAATACTGAAAATATCCGATATGACAGCCATGCCGCAAAAGCAGGATGGATCAAGTTCACCTAAAAGCGATGGGTCTGAGGTATCACACCCTGTCGAACAAAGCCATACAGAGCATAATTACAGTATAAGCAGCAACACTGTAGAAATATCCGGGGAATATATTTTTCTGAATGAACCTATGACCCTTGCAAAGCTTAAAAAAGCAATAGAATACAATGATAATATTCTTACGGTAAGAAACCATAACGGTAGATCAGTCACAAGCGGAAATGTAGGAACAAATTGGGAGCTTACATTTTCAGGGGCTGAGGAAAAAATCTTTTATACCGTTGTGCCGGGTGATATAACAGGAGAAGGAAACATAAACAGCCGCGATATCAAAGCTCTTTCGGAGTATTTGCTCGACATCTCTGAGTTGTATCCTTCTTACCTGTTTGCTGCCGATACAGACCAAAACGGTACAATAAATTTGTTGGACTTGTATATGCTTTATAAATCAACTTAGCAAAAAAGAAACGGCTCAAATCTGAAAAAGAAAAGAGCCGTTTCCATATATGGAGGGAGTTGTGTGTGATCAAGG
>CANRDH010000109.1 GCA_947629295.1 uncultured Clostridia bacterium | reverse complement strand
TTTTCATCTGTAAGCAGACCCTTCTCAAGTGCGATATCCTCCTCGTCGCTTCTTCCCCTCGGACGGGAGCCTGCAACAGGGAATGTATAAAGTCTGCCGTTTTGCAGCCGTACAAGTGTTTCGGGTGATGTACTCATAATATCATCGCCGTCAATACTGATATACACCATGTACGGTGACGGATTTGTTGTTCTCAGCACCCTGTATGCATTTATAAGGCTTCCGTCAAAATCCGCCTCAAAACGTCTTGAAATAACAGCCTGAAAGATATCGCCGTCACGGATATATTCCTTTGTACGCTCAACCACATCGCAGTAATCCTCTTTGGTAAAATTACAGCTGAACTGTGATATTTTCGGCTTTTTAAGCTTCGGCAGAGGACTTTCGGAATTGATAAGCTTTGACATTTCCGCGATCGCTTCTTCCGCAGCCGCATAGTTTTCTTCAAGCTCATCGGTTCTTACGTTTACGGATATATTTATCTTCTGCTTAAGGTGGTCATAGGCTATGACCTTTTCAAAAAGCATGAGGTCAAGGTCGTTGAACTCTCCCCCGCTTATTTTCAGCTTAGGCTCTGCATAGCCTATCATGGAATATGAAAAATATCCCACAAAGCCTCCTGTGAAGGGTGCGTTTTCCGATACGTCGGGCGCCCTATATTCAGAAAGTATTTTTCTTATGACATCAAGCGGTTTTGCCGTTATTATCGTTTCCGTTTTTCCATCCTTTTCAATTCTCAGCGTCTTATCCTTGCAGGTAACACGCATAATCGGGTCATATCCCAAAAAGGAATATCTCCCCCATTTTTCTCCGCCCTCTATGCTTTCGAGAAGAAAAAATCTCTTGCTTATTCCTGCAATTCTTCTCAGCAGCGTTATAGGTGTTACGATATCTGCATAAAATTCCTTACTGACAGGCACTGTATTATAGGTCTGTGACATTTTTCTGACTGTTTCAATATCGGGTCTAAGCATACTTCATTCCTCCTGAAAATTAAATAAAGGCTCCTGTCCCACCTCATGGGACAAAAGCCTGTAACTTCTGCGGTACCACCCAAATTGACGCAAAACGCCCTCTCAATAATGTACATACATACATTTTCTGCTGATAACGGTCAGATTCCGTCGGCCATTACTCCCCACACGGGTTTCCTGCCGCCCTTACGGGTCCATTCAATCAAAGCTGAGCTGCCGCATTCACACCAAACAGCGGTTCTCTGAAGCTATCGCCTTTACCTACTACTCCCGATCAACGGTTTTAATGAGTCATTTAATTAAGTACTATTATATTCCCTGTTTTCGTATTTGTCAACACCTATTTTTACTTTTTTAATAATTTACCATATCACTATTTGACAAATTACGCAGTATACCCTGTGACATCCGACTGAATAAAGAAATGACCGGCCTATCTCCCAACCGGACGGTTATCCTTTTAACCGACTATTTAGGAGCGTCTGAATTAATTATACAATTCCCTCGGAATTATATCAAGTATTAACGGCTTATGGATTTTAAAATTCATCCAAATATCAATTCCTTGCCGAGCGCAAATATCTCCCTTGTCACAAGATTGGCTGTAAGGTAGGTCTGAGTCGGCGCTCCTACCGCCCCGACATTTTCAATTCCCTGCCTTTTTGCTATGAGTGAAGCTCTGTATTCGTGGTACCAGTCGGTAACAATAGCCAAATTCTTACTGAGCTTGTTATTCTTTATTATCTCCATGGAAAATTTTATGTTTTCATACGTTGTGGCGGATTTATCCTCTTTATACAGTCTGTCCTCAGATATTCCCATTTCCGTCAGGTATCTGTACATACATTCAGCTTCGCTTATATTCTCATTATCTCCCTGTCCGCCCGAAAGCACAGCCTTTGAATCGGGATTCTCGGTAAGATAGGAATACGCGGCGTCAAGACGGTTTTTAAGCGCCTGACTCGGAGTCTCCCCTCTGACCTCACAGCCGAGAACAACCACGGTAGCACCCTTTTCGGGAGCCTTTCCCGAACCGTAGAACATAAGACAGAGCGCTGTCACAACATATATAATAAAAAGTCCTATCAGCACAAAAACAATATTCACAGCAATTTTTCCGCCTTTCCTTTTGCGGAGTTTTGATATAAATTTTTTTATGTAATTATAGAAAATCGCGCATCCGGCCGCAATGACAAAGAATAATATTCCCGCCAGATTTCCGAAACCTATAAATCGGGAGTCAATATACCAATATATCATAATAAGCGAAGCTGATACGATAAGAACACGAATACCGAGCCCGACATATTTCATTATACCTTTATCTTTATTTGTTATATCATCACTCATACTTATCACCCATAATAATTTTAACATAACCGTATATGAATTACAATCTGAATTTTTCCAATAAATCACAAATAAGACCAAGACAATAATTTGCAAATCAGCAAACTATAACAAAAAATATTTTTTATTAAAATTACTTCTTGACATACAGAATAATACAAATTGTTATTTTATGAGAGCAAAAATATGAATTTTTTTCCATGTTGAAAGTCATTTCACTGTTTACACAGTGGTAAAATACCGATATATTCAACTTTTCCACCGAGTTTTCAACATCCAATCAACGTATTTTCCACACTTTAAACCAAGTTTTCAACATTTACGCATTGTATAACCCCAAAAAAATATTTTTTTAATGAAAAAAGCTTTATTTATACTTCTATGATTCAGTGTATTTTTCTATTAATTCACTGATAACTTCTTCATAAGAAATTTTGCCCGGGTATATATCCCTCAATACATCCTTTTCCTCCTCCGTCAGAGGCATACCCTCCATTGCCATTGTTGCATTTACACGTGCAATACGGTTTTCCATTTCTTCTTTATCCAATTCCTGCATCCCCTTAATGATTTTTAACATTACCAAGTAACACACTTGAATTTCAATATATATTTATTTTTACATTGATAGATTTATTTATAAAGAGACAATTACACATACCTTCCGAAACCGCCCGAATAAAAATCATAAAAAATTCCCCAATGCGGAGGATAAAACGAAAGCATCAGCAAAAGAAATATCATTGCACAGAGTGAAGCAAGGAGCGGAATTATAAAATAATCGGTTTTGAAATGCGCGGCATAAAGCCTGTACCCGACAGCCTGCGCAAGAATAATCCCTGCCGCCGCCGCGGCAAGCCGAGTGATAAACATATTCGTAGGAATAAAACGGCAAAGCATAGCTCCCGCCAAAATCGCGCCGCACAGCACATACATTCCGATAAGCTTTGCGCTGAGAAAACCTAACAGGGACGGACGAAGATATGAAAGCTCTACAATTATAAAGAAAATATATGAATAGGCAAACGGCTTATACAGCTCCCAAGCGGAGAAATTCACGCTTGATACAATATAGCTCCATGCAGCCCGCTCCGAAAGTAAAAAAGACATATGAAGGACAGCACCGAAGCTGAAAATGACAGCCGCACCGACAAGCGGGAAATACTTTCTCACACACATCACCGTTACAGCATATGCAAAAATTCTCCCTAATATTACACCCTCACACAGGAAGTCTGAAAATTCCAAAATGTGAGGGTATTTTAATTGAAATTATTTTGCAAATTCAGGGTATCTTTCCATTGTTTCTTCCATAGAACCGTCAAATATAACCTTACCCTTTTGCAGATATATACACCTGTCGCATATTTCACGGATATCCCTTCCGTGGCTTACATACATCACGGTTATGTTTCTTTTTATCATTTCACGTATCTTATCCTTGCATTTTCTCTTGAAAGCTGCGTCACCCACGCTGAGAGCCTCATCTATGACAAGGATATCGGGATCCATGTTTATGTTTATCGCAAAGCCCAGACGCATTTTCATTCCCGAGGAATATGTACGCACAGGCTGGTCTATGTATTCCCCAAGATCGGCAAAATCAATTACCTTCTGCTCAATCTCCTTTATTTCCGTGTCACTCAGACCGAGAACATAACATTTGAAGCTTATATTTTCCCTTCCTGTCATATCCGCAACAAATCCCGCCGTAAGCTCAAGGAGTGCGGCAACTCTGCCCTTAACTCTGACTTCTCCCATTGTGGGGTATGCTACACCCGTTATCATCTTCAGTATCGTAGATTTTCCCGAACCGTTTTTTCCTATTATGGCAACGGATTCTCCCCTGCGGATACTGAAGCTCACCCCTTCAAGAGCCTTATGCCTTTTGAATTTCTTTGATTTTACAAAAAGTGCCATAAATTGCTGCTTGCTGTTTTTATATAAAGTATAAACCTTGCTTACATTTTTAAATTCAATAATAGGTTCATCCGAATCGGTTTTGGTTGCAATTATTTCCTCCATATTATCACTATCCCTTCCGTATTATCATATATTTTAACCTCTAAACATAGTTTTGTCAACAAATTATCGAAGCCTTATCAATTTGAAAGCGAATTTTATTATTTTTTATAATTACATCATTATAATTTGTATAAAACGGATAAAGACTTATTTTATGGCAGGCATTAATTTCAGAATTCAAAGCCGTCTGTACTGTCTGTACCTCCGAGGAGAAGGATTGCTGCTGCGGCAAGGCGAGGGTATATCGAAAATGAACGGTCTGTCTTGACAATAAAATCCTGCGGCTCAATAATTCCTGCCGGCGTCCTGAGATCTCTTCTAAGACTGACAAGGGAAGTATTTTCGTCAATATTCCCTGAAACCGTCAGGGTATCACGTTCGGACATTGAGCATCCCACCGCAAGTGCCGAGGAGCCTCCCAATAAATTTATTGCGTCATTGTTTTCCGTATCAAGCACACATATGGTATTGTCAAGACTTATGCTTTTCTGTATCTGCATAAGAGCCTTTCCGAAAATAACTATGCTGTCGGGCAAGTACAGGTCTGCAAGCGTACACATACTGAAAATCAGATAACGCGGGGCGTTTTGTGTACGGTATATCTTATCTCCGTCACATACAAGCGCACCGCCGTATTTCGTGCAGGCATTGACCACGGCACGGGTAAGAGATTTTTCTCCGCAATCTCCGCATATTACGACATTTATCATTTTACTATCCCTCACATTCCATTTATTTTAGTATTACCGCAAACCGCAGAAATAACATATAATATTATTTTTTTTTAAAAAAGCTTGACAAATCCGGAAATGTGGGTTATCATTAAACATATTTTAAGGAAAGCAGGTGAATTTCATGACAATAAAATTCATTACACGACCGACACGATACAGTATAATATTAAAGCAGAAGCATGGAATTTGCCCGTATATGGTTAAGGCACGTTAATATCTTTGTCCGCTCAATATTTTTTGGGCGGAAACTACGGAAAATTTCATATATGTCATTTATGCACTTCTGTTTTTTACAGGAGTGCATTTTTGCGGGGTGCCGGCGGCGTGCCGCCGCTGTCAATCCCGGCATTCGCCGGGGTTGCTCCACCGTGGGTTTAAATTGCCGAAAAGCTAATTGTCCCGACATTTGCTTTGCCTGTCGGTGGGCGTAAGAAAGTGTCGAGAAAGCCTCTTGCGAGGCTTTCCGTATCTACAAATGACAAACTCATATCTGATTCATAAAGTGAATTAACGGTCGAGCTATAGAGTAATTGTTTTGAATAGAGCCATTACGAATTGACAGTGCCGGCACGGCACCGGCTCCATGGAGCCGCTCCGCAGGCAGAAATGATAAACCTTTCTTGTTCACCGAGTAAATTTACGGTCGAGCTATAGAGTAATTGTTTTGAATAGAGCCATTACGAATTGACAGTGC
>CANRDH010000108.1 GCA_947629295.1 uncultured Clostridia bacterium | reverse complement strand
GGTCTGCGGCGGATGATATCGGTAAGGATATTTTTGCTGATAAGAATAAGCTCCGAACGTGTTATAGCTTTTGCAGAGGACATTCTTTCCCGTCCGTCAAAAAATGCGGCTTCACCGAATACAGCACCCTTTGTTATAACGGAAAGTGTCTTTTCAGAGCCGTTTTCGGATGTTATGAATATTTTTACACGACCCTTTTTAAGATAATACAGATAATCGGGCGAATCACCCTGAGAATAGATTATTTTGCCCGTATCAAATATTCTTGACATAGGCATGGCTTCCAATATGTCAATAAGTTCATGAGCTTGCGGTATTTGACCTTTTTGAAGATACATGGTCGGATTTTCTCGAGCCATAAAAATTCTCCTTTTTAATTTTTCCTTTACTGTTTTTGGTTAGTAATGATATCCGATGTGCCGGAAAATATTTTTTCCTGCAATCGCACACGCATAAATAATATATACAGATGGTTTCTTAATTAGAATTGTATCGTACTTTACATTCTTTTTCAAGACCTTGTGTTAAAATAGTGGAGAAGAAATTTTTAGGAGGTTGAATTTATGGGAATGACAATGTCACAGAAGATCCTCGCAGCTCATGCGGATCTTGACAGTGTAAAGGCAGGTCAGCTTATCGAAGCTAAGCTGGATATGGTTCTCGGCAACGATATAACCTCGCCTGTCGCTATCAATGTATTTAATGACGGAGGAGCAACTCAAGTATTTGATAATACCAAAATAGCTATGGTAATGGATCATTTTGCACCTAATAAGGATATCAAGGCTGCTGAGCAATGCGCACAGGTAAGACGCTTTGCAAATAAGTATGATATCAAGAATTATTTTGATGTAGGTCAGATGGGAATCGAACACGCACTTCTCCCCGAGAAAGGTCTTGTCGGTCCCGGAAGCCTTTGCATAGGTGCGGACAGCCATACCTGTACATACGGAGCACTCGGTGCATTTTCAACCGGTGTTGGTTCAACGGATATGGCGGCAGGAATGATAAGCGGAAAGGCATGGTTCAAGGTGCCGTCTGCCGTTAAATTCGTTCTTACCGGAAAGCCGGCGGAATATATAAGCGGAAAGGACGTTATACTTCATATAATCGGTATGATAGGGGTTGACGGCGCACTTTATAAATCAATGGAGTTTTCCGGTGACGGTCTTAAGTACCTCAATATAGATGACAGACTTTGCATAGCCAATATGGCTATTGAGGCGGGTGCAAAGAACGGTATATTCCCCGTTGACGATATCACAAGAGAATATACAAACGGCCGCTTTAAGGGTGAGGCAAAGGAGTATTATGCCGATGATGACGCCGAATATGAGGCAGAATATGTTATCGACCTGAGTAAGCTCCGTCCGACAGTTGCTTTTCCGCATCTTCCCGAAAATGCACGTACGGTTGATGAAATCGGCAAAACCGAAGTCAAGATAGACCAGGCAGTTATAGGCTCATGTACAAACGGAAGAATTACGGATCTGCGTGCGGCGGCTGAAATTATGAAGGGCAGGAAGGTTGCAGACGGCGTCCGCTGTATAGTTATTCCGGCAACACAGAGCGTATATCTTCAGGCTATGCGTGAGGGTCTGCTTGAAACGTTCATAGAAGCAGGCGCTATAGTATCGACGCCGACGTGCGGACCGTGTCTTGGCGGATATATGGGAATATTGGCAAAGGGAGAAAGAGCCGTTACAACGACAAACAGAAACTTTGTCGGCAGAATGGGTCATGTTGAATCAGAGGTATATCTTGCTTCTCCGGCGGTTGCTGCGGCAAGCGCTGTTACAGGATATATCACAGATCCCGCAGCGATTGAAAAAGACTGATTTGGGTATAACCCGGAAAGGAGAGTATTATGAAAGCACAGGGTACAGTACATAAATACGGAGATAATGTTGACACGGATGTAATAATTCCCGCAAGATATCTTAATACAAGCTCACACAGCGAGCTGGCTTCCCACTGCATGGAGGATATCGATATAGATTTTACCAAAAGGGTAAAAGAGGGAGATATAATGGTTGCCGAAAAGAATTTCGGCTGCGGTTCGTCAAGGGAGCACGCACCGATAGCTATAAAGGCGTCGGGTATAAGCTGTGTTATAGCCTCTACATTTGCAAGAATATTCTATCGCAATGCCATAAATATAGGCTTGCCGATACTTGAATGTGAGGCGGCGTCAAAGGAAATCAAGTCTGGGGACGAGGTAAGCGTGGATTTTGATACGGGCATTATAACCGATATAACCACGGGAAAGATTTATCAGGCTGAGCCGTTCCCTCCATTTATACAGAGTATAATAGCTGACGGCGGGCTGATCAATCACGTAACAAAGAAATAAATATAAAAATAAAAGGAGCTTTTGCATTGCGTTTTAAGATACGCCTGCAAAAGCTCTCTTTTTGATTTTACATTAAAACTAACTTATATTTAACTGCTCCTTCAATGCCTGCTGTAATACCTGAGAAAAATTTATATTGTTTCTATACAGCCAATCGTTTTCTTACTTCTCTCAATATATTCGTGTCGTTTTCGTGGCGGCACATTTTCATTGCCTCATCAATGCTTACCCATAAATAATAATCTATTTCGCTCTGCTGCATACTTACAACGCTTTTTTCTGCCTTTGCCAAAAAGAATACAGCGGTCTTGCGGATCTTACCGAACGGACGGTAACTGCTTATCTGACGGAAGCCCGGAACCAACTCTACATTGAGACCTGTTTCCTCCTTGATTTCACGAAGGGCTGTCTGCTCTTCATTTTCTCCGCTTTCAATATGTCCTTTCGGAAATGTCCAGCATTTTCCGTTGTGGTTCTTTACAAGAAGAATTTTTATATCGTTTTTTTCGTTTATTCTGTAAATCACAGCGCCGCATGATTTTTCATATATGCAGTTTATCTTTTTGAAGGGAACGGATGTATTATACAGTCTTTCGGCAATATCGGGCTCATAAAATACTTCATCGAGCGGTGAGGCTACCAGACGTGTCTGAGAACCGATATCCCCCATTGCGGAAGCGATAATCGTGCAGTCAATAGTTCCGTGAAGCTCTGAGTCGGTTATAACGTAAACCTGTCTTCTGTCACTGCTGCCCACTATATAGCCCGAATATAATCTTTTATCGGTAAGTGTACCGAATATTTCTATTGTTACATTTTTTCCGAGCAATCCGATACACCTCCGCTATATTTATCGTTCCTCTCTATATCTGTAATTTTTATTCCCTGTTATTTTAATATACTCTTAAGCTCGTCAAGACGAACCTTGGTATTTGCCGTCATAACACTGTTGAGTATAAGTACATCCGTATATTTGTTTTTCTTTATGAAATCTATAATGTTTCCGTCATAATATGTCGGGTCTATAATATATACCTCGTCAAAATCATTGACGGTATAGGGTGCAAACGCGCAGCCATAGGAATCCTTTATTATACAAAGCTTTCTGCCTGTTTTCTTATCGGTCTTTATATCCATATACGGATTGTTTCCCCAGATAAACGCACTGTAGGCATTGGAGCCTTCCGCAAAGGCTGCAATAAGAGAAACCTCCTGCGGGGAGCTCTTGCCGTTTTCGAGAAGGGTGCAGGTGTAATTCCCGGGGATTGTATAGTATTTGACCGTATCGGGATTTGCCGCAAGTACCTTATTTCCGTTTGGCTTTTTTTGTGTTTTTGTTGAAACCAACAAAGACCCGGAGAAATTCTTTATTTCACCTGACGGGAGATTTTTTATATCCAGTCCGTTTACCCCTGCGGCTTTGCAGAAGTCCTTATATGCATAATAAGCTCCGAGGGCTGTCCAGTTGTGGTCGGTTTTGAAATATATATATTCGTCCTTGTGGCTTTCAAGAGATTTTGAGACATCAATCGTAGTAACATCGCTGCCGACAGAGGAATATATCAAGTTGATATTTGCCTTTTCATCATTGCCAAGCTCCTGATATTTTTCGGGAAGTCCGAAAAGACTGTGCGTCGGTGTTACCATATTGTAAACCTTGACACCGCTGCCGAGGGATTTTTTAATCCCTGCAACGGTTGACGCATATTCCTTGGCACTGTCATCAGTGCCGTAAAATATTTCATAACCCTGTTTGTCATATACAAAAACATTGCCGTCAAACGTTCCCTTTATATCTTTTGCGGGAGTTGAGCTCTGAACCGAAGCTTCTGTTGAAGATTCCTTCTCTTTCCCGGATTTTTCCGCAGCGGAGTTTTCGGCTCCGGACGAAGCAGAGGTTTTTTTTGATTCCTCGGTTTGCGAGGTTTGTATTCCGTCTCTGTTGAACACACCGAAATATGCGCACAACCCGACAGCGGTTGCCGCAGCAAGAATACATACCGAAGCAATTATAATAATTATCTTTTTTCCGCCTCCTCCGCCCGGGCCGCGGCGATAGCTGCCGTAGCCGTATGAGCGGGAGCGGTAGGAATTATATCCGTATGAAGATCTTCTGCCCATTTTAGTCCCTTCCGTATCCATACAATTATACTTATTATAATTATAATCTATATCGGCGGAAAATACAATCTGATAATACTACAAACTTAAGCAATTATTTACAAAATATTTATTATATTTATGCAAGAGCTTTCTTCGTTAATTCAAATTTTTTTGAATTAAGCTATTGACATTAGATACTATGCATGGTATAGTATTATCCGAGGTGAGGTATAAGGTGGATATACAGCTGAAAAGGGGCTTGCTTGATGTATGTGTTCTTGCGGCAATAAAAGATGAGGATTCATACGGGTATAAAATCATAAAGGATATAAAGCCGTATCTTACCATATCCGAATCGACACTTTATCCTATATTACGCCGTCTTGAAACGGCAGGTTTGCTTACGGAATATTCTGTTGAACATAACAGCAGACTGCGTAAATATTACCATATAACTCCAAAGGGAATAGAAAGAATAAAGACGTTTGACGAGGAATGGAAGGAAATATTGGCTATACATGAATTTGTCACAAGGGAGGATAAGAGAAATGACTAAGAATGAATTTACGGTCCGGCTCAAAAAGCTTCTCGGTGGTCTGCCGCAGGAGGATATAGAAAAATCAATAGATTTTTATTCTGAAATGATTGATGACGGAATAGAGGACGGAATGAGCGAAGAAGAAGCTGTGGCGGCTATCGGTGATATTGAGGATATTGTGATAAATATTAAATCCGAAAATTCCGCTGAAATGGGAAAAACCGAGGAAACAGCGTATGAATATGAAAATAATGAAGGTATATCGGCAGAGCAGAAAAAGGGCAGAATATCAAGGAGCAGGCTTGTTGCGGTTATAGCAACCTTTCCGCTCTGGATAGGTATAGTCGCAGGACTTTTCGGGGTATATGTCGGTCTGTGGGGTGTGTTTGTCGGCTTGTGCAGTGCCGTGCTGGGATTTGCGGTCGGTGCTGTGGGAGGACTGATTGTTTCACCGGTACTGTTTGCGGCATCGGTATATACAGGCTTAATGCTGGTGGGTTGTTCTCTTATGCTCGGCGGTCTTGTTGTTCCTTTTGTTTTTGTATTGAAAATGCTTGCAAAAGGACTGGTTGGGCTTTTTAAATTGTCTGTCAGGGGTATAAAGACCATACTTATTACAAAGGAGGCGTGAAAAATGACTAAGAATATGAAAAAGCTTATGGTAATATCCGCCGTTATTTTCGGTATTGGACTTATACTGTGTCTTATTGCGGCAATATCGGTAGATTTTGACTTTTCAAGACTCAGCACTGCGGTATATGAGAAAAAAACAAAGGTTATAAGTGCG
>CANRDH010000107.1 GCA_947629295.1 uncultured Clostridia bacterium | reverse complement strand
ATGGTTTCTCCGCAGTCGTCACAATACCATACAGGTATTCTGTGACCCCACCAAAGCTGACGTGATATACACCAGTCCCTGATATTTTCCATCCAGTTAAAATAAATCTTGTCGAAGCGTTCGGGTACGAATTTTGTTTTTCCGCTCTTTACACATTCTATTGCAGGTTCAGCAAGAGGCTTCATTTTAACGAACCATTGCTTTGATACTCTTGGCTCTATAATTGTCTTACAGCGATAGCAGGAGCCGACATTATGCTTGATAGGCTCAATTTTTATAAGGAATCCGCCTTCTTCAAGGTCTTTTACGATAGCCTTTCTTGCCTCGTATCTGTCCATTCCCTGATACTTTCCGCCGTTTTCATTAATAACGCCGTTGTCGGTCATCACATTTATGACAGGAAGGTTATGCCTCAGACCAACCTCAAAGTCGTTGGGGTCGTGTGCAGGTGTGATTTTAACAACACCGGTACCGAAATCAGGCTCAACATATGTATCTGCGATAATCGGTATCTCCTTGCCCACAAGGGGGAGAGTAACCGTTTTCCCTACAAAATCCTTATATCTTTCGTCATCGGGGTGAACAGCTACGGCGGTATCGCCGAGCATTGTTTCGGGACGTGTTGTAGCAAGCTCAATATAACCGCTGCCGTCTGTAAGCGGATATCTCAGATGCCAGAAAGAGCCGGCGTGCTCGTCAAATACAACCTCCGCGTCAGAAATGGATGTGCAGCACGTCGGACACCAGTTTATTATTCTTTCGCCCCTGTATATAAGTCCCTTATCATAAAGACGGACAAAAACGTCCTTAACAGCTTTGGAGCAGCCTTCGTCAAGTGTAAAACGCTGACGTTTCCAGTCGCAGGAGCTTCCGAGCTTTTTAAGCTGTTCAACTATGGTATTACCGTATTCCTTTTTCCATTCCCATGCTCTTTCGAGGAATTTTTCTCTGCCGATATCCTCTTTTTCGACACCCTCCTCACGCATAGCCTCGACTATTTTAGCCTCGGTAGCGATAGAAGCGTGATCCGTACCGGGGAGCCAGAGAGTGCTGTAGCCCTGCATTCTTTTAAAGCGTACAAGTATATCCTGTAAGGTTTCATCAAGTGCGTGACCCATATGCAGCTTACCCGTTATATTTGGCGGGGGCATCATAATGCAGTATGGTTTTTTATTTTTATCAACCTCAGCATGGAAGAATCCGCCGTTTTCCCAGAATTTATAGATTTTCTCCTCAAATTCAGCGGGATTATAAGCCTTTGCAAGTTCTTTAGCCATATCAAATCCTCCAATTTTTATTACATAAAACAACATCATAAATTATACACCAAACGCCAATCCATGTCAACCTGCGTGTACCGACTGCTGTAATACTCTGAATAGTACATTAGATTTACAAAAGAAAACAAATTCGTTTCCGTTTGGATTATATTATTAATAACGGAAATTAAAGATTTTATCCATTTTGGAAATAAAAAATATTGAGCCCGAAAAAATACGGACTCAATACACATATGAGAATTTTTTTCCCGCCTGCGGGTAACAGGACTTGAACCTGCACCTCCTTGCGAAGACCAGCACCTGAAGCTGGCGCGTCTGCCAATTCCGCCATACCCGCACATATAAACCCTCACGACTACTCAAACATTATAGCAAACACTATATGATTTGTCAAGTTTTTTTTTACATCAGAGCTTTGTAAAAACAGCAGGATATAGTGTTGTTATGATTGCGGTGAGCAAAAACAGCAGTATATGCTCCCTTTTATGCATTTAACTCCTGTTTTTATACAGTTAACTCCAATGTATGTTGTAATTAGATACGTTTTGACTATAATTTACTACGTACAGTTGTATTCTTCCGAGGGTTGCTTGGAAAGTGGGGATGTAGATATGCGTATTGCGATTTGTGATAACCGAATTGATTTTTTATGTACAACTAAAAATATTTTGCAGATGATATGCAAAAAACAGAAGATATTTTCGTCAATAGAGTCCTTCTTAAGTACGGAGGATTTGTTGTATTCCTTTGAAAAAAATGAATATGCTTTTGATTTGGTATTGATGTATACGGGTATGCCCGGGATGACTGCCGGAGAATGTTCCGGGAAACTAAGGAAAATAAATAAGAGTTTTAAATTGGTGTTTTTGACATCATGTGAAACAAATATATATGACTTATTTTGTTATGATGTCAGTGCTGTAATACCGGACTTCATGCATGAGGAGTATATGGTAAGGGAGCTTATGCGTATAGTGTCGGGTATCGGAAGCAATGAGATAAAATATCTGCCTTTTGAGATAAAGTCAGCAAAAGGCGGATTTACAGAAAGAAAAATGCGTATTTCGGATATAGTTTACTTCAATGTTATGCAAAAGACGGTTTATATTCACACTTTCGGCAATGTTTATATACTCAGACGCAGGAGCTTCAATGAACTGAAAAGCTTTATGAGTAATTATAGATTTATAGAAATTCATAGAGCCTGCATTGTTAATATAGAATATATACGTTTTATAGAGGGTAACGAATTACAGCTTGATAACGGCAAGATGTTGAAAATCAGCCGCAGGCAGATAAAGAATGTTGTCAATGCTTTTTCGTATAGTTTTCACGAAGAATTATCTAAAAACGGTCTTAGGAGCAGTTTTATTTAACATAAGAATTTTATATATACATATTTGACGGTTAAGGTGTATATATATTATTGGAACATATAATATTATTTGTTCGTAAGCGACACCTGACATCTTTCTGTTATTTTACGCTGAAGTACGCATTTGCTTTTTTTGAGTAAAAAAATATACATTTGCGGTAACGATAAAAACAGTGGTTTTATTATATAATGAAAATATACAGCTTCACTATATTAATAAATTATAATTGGAGGTAATATCATGGGCGCATTAAGAACTATAGTTAAGTCGGCAGACAGCAGTTCGGAGGTAGAGGAAGAGGTGAAAGAGGCCCTTGCAATGCTTGTCGAGCTTGCTCAGGAGAAAGCGGTTTCAGCTGAGGAAAAGATAAAATTTGATCTTCAAACCGGTAAAACCACGGACGATTTGAGTGTACCGATAACAAAGGTAATTCAAAGCAAAGTGGAGTACCGCGCAATGACTTCGACTTCCTCGTCGGATATTGTAAAAAGCATTTCATCGTCCATTGGTGAAATGTTCAGCGGAAATTCAGATATACTTAACGGAATCAGCAGTATTGCAAGTACTGCTATAACGGCTATAACCGGCGCCGGAGAAGGACAGGAAAGCGAAACTCGTATGTACAGTGTTGTTACAGAATACCCTGCAATCGTACGCTTTGATTTCTACTTTTGGGGACGCAATACAAAGGCCAAGGCAATTATGACGCAGGTCAAATCTGCATTTGCATGTGTAGGGTATAAATCGGCGGTTGATATGTCGAAGCTGGATTATAATACTTTCTTATCTTTGTATGCTCCGATTTTAAGAGCTGCATTCGGCAGTGACGAAGAGAAGCTTAAAACAATGATAAAGGAATCCAAGGAAGTATACGAGATGTTTAATGCAAAAAATCATGTGTATACAGATTCATTAACGGACATTGATAAAATTGTAGACGAAATTGTTAACAGTAATGCTATGCCCAAAATTCCGAGTGTAAGAAGAATCGGAAAAGAATATTACGGATTGGCATAAGCTTTATATGAAATGGGATATTGACACATTAATGGGGCTGCTGCGTTGACCGTAGCAGCCCGTCATTATTCTTAACTAATTATATTGCTGTTTGTTATCAACTCAGCGATTTGAAAGAAGGTATAAATTCTTACCCATTCGTTTGTTAGGAATAATATTCATTATATGCGGTAATGCTTATATATGAGAACGTATTATTTTGTATAGCAACAGCGGCAAAATAAACATATTTGTGTTAATATTTGTTGGTTTTCTTGAAACATTGAAATATTGACATCAAAATGTATTAGTGTTATAATGTACAAGCGTAAAACTGATATATTACGTATTTACGGTATGACAGGATATATGTGTGTTTTAGGAGATGACGGCATGGGCGAAAACAGCGAAAAGCTTCAGGAAAAAGAAATCGATTTGCGAGTGGTTTTCAGTGTTTTGAGAAAGAATATAATTCCGTTGCTTCTTGTCACGGTCATATTCGGTGCTTGTTTTTATGCTTATTCAAGTTGGTTCGTAACAAAGAGCTACAGTGCAAGTGCGATACTTATTGTAAATAACAAGAATAAGGATAATACAGTTATCAACAGCACCGAAATTACTGCGGCACAAAACCTTGCAGATGTATATTCCATAATTATAAAATCGGACGCTGTTTTGCAGCCGGTGCTTACGGATGATAATCTTAGAAATACTTACGCCAAGCACAGCAGCATGACCTATGAAAAGCTAAGGAATTCAATTTCAGTGTCGAATGTTAATTCAACGCAGGTCATCAGCATTAAAATGACGGACACCGATCCGTCCTATGCGAGAGATGTTGTTGACTGTATAGTTGACAAAGCCCCTGAGATAATAAAGGATAAGGTGGAAGTCGGTTCCGTTAAGGAGATAAGCGCTTCCAAGATTGACAATAATGGCAGACCGGTAAGTCCTAATTCAAAAAGAAATGCTGTAATAGGCGCATTGATCGGATTTGTTATAACTCTTGCAGTTGTGTTTATCCGTGAATTGACAAACAATACCTTTAAAAGTGAGGAAGATATTGTTAATACACTTAACATACCGCTGCTCGGTATAATACCTGCTATTGATGCAAAGGAGTTTAATAAGAATGTTTAATTTTAAATCACGTAAGGAAAAGCCTGTTGTAAAAAGTCTTTGCAGTATTGAGGATCCCAATGCTCCGTTTAATTATGTAGAGGCTTATAAGATGCTTTGTACCAACATTGAATTTCTTAAGGCAACCCAAAAGTGCAAGAACATTATGACGACCTCTACTCTTGCAAATGAGGGAAAAACAAATATTTCCATAAACCTTGCGCTTACCCTGTCGGGTTATAATAAGAGTGTTTGCCTTGTAGAGTGCGACCTCAGGAGACCTACCATACATCGTTATATAGCGTCAAATAAAAATTCTTATGGACTTACAAACGTCCTTAAGGGTCAGGTTGAGCTCAGTTCTGTTCTTCATAGGGTGAGCGGTACAAAAATGAGTATTCTTCTTGCAGGTTCTATACCGCCTAACCCTTCGGAGCTTCTTTCCAGTCCTAATATGCAGGCACTCGTTAAAGATCTCGAAGAACAGTTTGATTATGTTATATATGATACACCGCCTGTATATCTTGTAACAGATGCGGCAGCACTTGGAAAATATATGGATGGTGCATTATTGGTTATTAAGCATGACTATACAGAAAAGAGTATGGTTATGCAGGCAAAGAAAAATCTGGAGATAGCCGGTGTTAAGATTTTCGGCGCTATATATAGTACTTATCAAAATAAAACGACAGGTTCTTATTCAAGATATAATTACTATGACTATTATTCTAATGATCAGTCAAGAAAAAGTTCAAGTGTTCAGCCGAAAACAAGAACGACGAAAAACGATAAAGATGATGATTTCGTAGAAATCTGATATATTGAATTACAGCAAAACGCAGGAATTTTATCCTGCGTTTTTTTGCATTTTACCGCTTATAAAATGCATTTTGACGATTTGATATTTATTTTTTATATTATGTATGATAAAATCATAATGTCGGAAATGGGGTGAGATTTTCTTTGAAACTTATTATTGATAGTACCGATAAATATACAGAAACAGAGATTA
>CANRDH010000106.1 GCA_947629295.1 uncultured Clostridia bacterium | reverse complement strand
TAAATGTTCGCTCAGCCGTCCGACGACGCTTTGCGGAGTCGGCTAACGGCGTGCGGTTGTTATAACATAATTTTCTAAAATAATAAAACCATTTACAATTTTTATATTTCATGATGTTGTTGGCAGAAGAAGTTGACAACAGAGAGTTTTGACAGGTTTATTTAACGCCATGTATGAGGAACTGCCTGCACCAAAACCGAAAAAGAAGAAATAAGCAACTTCCGGTTTGTCGAGAAGCCAAGCGTTAAGACAAATCGGGATTTGCGAGGTGATCATATGAATATTACTTACCGGAAATTGACAGAACAGGAGCTCGACCTTTTTATTAAAATGCGGATCGAGCAGCTTCGGGAAGAAGGCGCAAAAGAAGAAATCGATCTTACGCCTGCGTTGAAGGATTATTATCATCGTCATATGGCCGATGATACATTCGTTTCATGGATAGCGTTGGATAATGGAACGATAATTGGGACAAGCGGAATGTCCATTATAGAAAAGGTTAATTAATCTGTGGCTCGACAATAAATTTACTTAAAAAAAGCGATAAGATCGTCATATATGACTGTGGAGCGGCTTTGGGGAGCCGCTCTCGATACTTTCTACACCACACCGTCAGGCAAATTTATGCCGTGTGAGGGTACTTAACAACAGATACAGAGCGAATGCGCCGGCGTGCCGCCGGTGTCAAGCCGTAACTACTTCACTTAGGTTAATTAATCTGTGGCTCGACAATAAATTTACTTAATAAACAAGCGATAAGATCGTCATATATGATTGCGGAGCGGCTTCGGGGAGCCGCTCTCGATACTTTCTATACCACACCGTCAGGCAAATTTATGCCGCGTGAGGGTACTTAACAACAGATACAGAGCGAATGCGCCGGCGTGCCGCCGGTGTCAAGCCGTAACTACTTCACTTAGGTTAATTAATCTGTGGCTCGACAATAAATTTACTTAATAAACAAGCGATAAGATCGTCATATATGATTGCGGAGCGGCTTCGGGGAGCCGCTCTCGATACTTTCTATACCACACCGTCAGGCAAATTTATGCCGCGTGAGGGTACTTAACAACAGATACAGAGCGAATGCGGCGGCACGCCGCGAGCGAAAACGCGACTGGACAGCGGCGGCACGCCGCGAGCGAAAACGCGAATTGGGAGCGGCGACACGCCGCGAAACGCGACTGGACAGCGGCGGCACACCGCTTGATTTTTTGGGGGATAATTAGTATAATTTAGGGAGTATGAAAAAAGGAAAGGATAATTTGGATGAAAACTTCTGATTTTTATTATGAACTGCCGGAGGAGCTTATCGCTCAGACTCCCGTTGAACCCCGTGACAGCTCACGTATGCTCGTTATGAATAAACAAACAGGAGAGCTTGAGCATAAGCATTTCTATAATATTATAGATTACCTTAATGAGGGGGATTGCCTTATCCTCAATGATTCCCGTGTGCTTCCTGCAAGGATATACGGAGTAAAAGAGGGCACAGGTGCAAATGTGGAGTTTCTCCTGCTACGTCATATAGAAAGTAAACGCTGGGAAACACTTGTCAAGCCGGGGAAAAAGGCAAAGCTCGGCGCACACTTTATTTTTGGTGACGGACTTATGCGCTGCACTGTTGCCGATATAACGGATGATGGCAGCCGTATAGTGGATTTTGAATGTGAGGGCAATTTCTACGAGGTGCTTGATAAGCTCGGACAAATGCCGTTGCCGCCATACATTCATGAGAAGCTTAAGGATAAGGAACGCTACCAGACCGTATACAGCCGTGAAACAGGCTCGGCTGCCGCACCTACTGCCGGACTTCACTTTACAAAGGAGCTTCTTGCAAAAATAAAAGAAAAGGGTGTTAAAATAGGCTTTGTGACCCTTCATGTGGGCCTCGGTACATTCCGACCGGTAAAGGCCGACGACATTACAAAACACCATATGCATTCGGAGCATTATGAGCTTCCGCGGGAAACAGCAGACCTTATAAACGAAACAAAGAAAAACGGTGGCAGAGTAATTTCCGTCGGTACAACAAGCTGCCGTACACTTGAAACAGTTGCAAAAAAAGAGGGGAAAATATGCGCCTCGGAGGGGTGGACGGATATTTTTATCTATCCCGGCTTTAAATTTGAGGTCCTTGACGGACTTATAACAAATTTTCACCTTCCCGAAAGTACGCTTATCATGCTTGTTTCTGCTTTTGCAGGGTATGATAATATTATGAATGCATACAAAACCGCCGTTGAAGAAAAATACAGATTTTTCAGCTTCGGTGACAGTATGGCTGTATTATGAGGGAGTATATGATTATGTCTGAAGTAAACTATGACGCCTTAAAAAATAATATGATTTACGTTATAAAGGAAAATGAGATAAAGGTAGGCTATACACCTAATTCTGTCGGACTTAATTATCCGCTTGATTCACTTAACAGACATTTGGGAACAGACTGCGATGAAAAAGAAATGATCGCTTTGCTAAATAAATTCTGCGGACTTGTTGAGGATGAACTTGGGGATATCAAGGTTGAAATGTTTGAAGGAAAATTTTATCTGACCGTACCGGAGAGAGGGGTAACCTATATTCATAAAAATATAGAGATTGATCAATTTCTTAAGGAGTTTGTTGATCTGTTCCGCAGAATTGATCCCCCGGTGATAGAGGATATTCTCAGCGTTTTTCATAAATACAGTGACAGAGTGGAATGTATCGGTGTTGATAATGATGAGTTTAATTATGTGGTTTATTTTACGGACGGTAAACCTGACGAATTCATGTACTGTATAGATCTTGATGAGGATCATGCCTCGTACCACAGGCTTACACGAGGTGATTTTGACGCTCTCGGCTTCGGGAAATATCTCAAGAATTAATTAGATATTTCTTTTTGTTATATAAAAATGAATAAGCAATAGACAAATTATTCGATTTTGCGGATAATTTTCTTTATAATCTGTTGTTTTTGAATAATTTGAAATCGAAAATTGCATTTTATTTTAAAAAAACAGGTTTTTTTGAATTATCCGGCTTGACAACTACTTTATTATGAAGTAGAATATATATTGACCGAAAATGAGGAAAATTATGCATTTTCGGATAAAAAATAGGAGGCTGCGATATATGTCAACAAAAGCTTATTATCCTATAAACGAAATAGGAAAAGGAAAAGTCGGTTTTTCAAAAACACGTTCGATCATTGAGGGTGCTTTCTACGGCAATAATGTGGTAGAGGTTACTTCACTTGAAGAGGCTTATAATCTTGCTAAAAATTCTCCCGGTACGGTGGTTACCGATATGCCCGTCTATAAGGGACCCGAGATAGGACTTCCCGAGGATGCAAAGGTTCTTCTTTTCAATGACGGTGCAGTAACAGGCAGATATGCCGCTGCAAGACGTATAAAGGGCGAACCCGGTGTTGACGATACAAAGCTCGATAAGGTAGTTATGGATGCAGTGTATAAGACACGTTTCAGAAAGCTCTATCATGCAACGGCTTATATCGGACTTGACCCCGAATTTATGGTAAAGGCTCACCTGCTTATTCCGGAGGGTGAGGAAAATATCATGTATAACTGGTTGCTTAACTTCCAGTATATCAATGATAAGTATTGTGAAATGTATAAGAACTCACAGCCGGTAGGCGGCGGAAACGAGCCGGATATCTATATTTTCTCAGATCCGCAGTGGACGCCCACACCGTCACCGGATGTTGATTACAGCTGTCTTAGTGATGACCTTACCTGCTGTTATTTTGATACCGATAATAACTGTGCCGCTATTCTCGGCATGAAATATTTCGGCGAGCATAAGAAAGGTACGCTTACGATTGCTTGGGCTATAGCTAACCGTAACGGTTATGCTTCCTGCCACGGCGGTCAGAAGGAGTACACACTTGCCGACGGAAGTAAGTATGTTGCTTCTGTGTTTGGTCTTTCAGGCTCAGGTAAGTCAACCCTTACACACGCTAAGCATGATAATAAATACCCGAATATCACGGTTCTTCATGATGATGCATTTATCATAAATACAGATACCTGTGCATCTGTCGCTCTTGAGCCGTCATATTTCGATAAGACTGCCGATTATCCTACAGGCTGCCCGGATAATAAATATCTGCTCAGCGTTCAGAACTGTTCTGCAACAAGGGATTCAGAGGGCAAGATTCAGCTTGTAACTGAGGATATCAGAAACGGCAACGGCCGTGCAATCAAGTCAAAGCTCTGGTCACCGAACAGAGTTGACAAAATTGATTCACCTGTTAATTCTATAATCTGGATCATGAAGGATCCAACAATTCCGCCTTGCGTAAAGCTCAAGGGTGCGGCTCTTGCTTCCGTAATGGGTGCAACTCTTGCAACAAAGACATCAACTGCAGAGCGTGTTGCAGCAGGCACGGATATGAATGCACTTCGTATTGTTCCTTATGCTAACCCGTTCAGAACATATCCGCTTGTACACGATTATGAGAAATTCAAGAAGTTGGTTGCGGAGAAGGATGTTGCTTGCTATATTGTAAACACAGGCGATTTCATGGGCAAGAAGGTACAGAAGGAGGACACGCTTGGTGTTCTTGAAGCAATTGTTGAGGGTACTGCGAAGTTTGAAAAATGGGGTCCGTTCGAGGATGTCGAAATACTTCACTGGGATGGTTTTGAGCCTGACCTCAATGATGCTGATTACAAGGCTGCACTCAAAAATGCAATGCAGAACCGTGTTAATGCAGTAAAGGGCTTCTCAGAGAAGAAGGGTGGCTATGATGCACTTCCCGAGGAAGCACTTGCAGCCCTCCAAAAGTTAGTCGACGAGTTATCTTAAGTCGGCGGCGTGGCGTATAAAGTATCGAGAGCGGCTCCCCGGAGCCGCTCTGTTGCTGTATATGATAAATTTATTGCTGTCTATCGAATAAATTTATGGTCGAGTCATAGATTAACCAACCTGAGTGAATTAGTTACGAATTAATGGCGGGGCACCCCGCAATAACAGTAATCACGCTTTAGGGGAATATTATAATCGGCAGAAAAGAGTTTGATTATGGAAAAGGGAAAATTCATAGTATTTGAGGGAATCGACGGTGCGGGCAAGGGAACGCAGATAAAACTCCTTGTTGAAGAAATGAAAAGACGGGGAAGAAGGGTATATCAGACCGCAGAACCTACCGAATCATCAATCGGCGGAATGATAAGGGACGCCCTCGGTGGTTTTACACAGCGCGGAGCATATGAGATGTCTGCGCTTTTCCTTGCGGACAGGATATTTCATAATGTCAATCCCAAAAAAGGAATATCGCAGTTTCTTGAGAAGGGAATAGATGTTGTCTGCGACAGATATTACTATTCCTCATTCGCCTATCAGGGAATAGATGCGGACCTTGATTGGGTAATGGAGATAAATCTCGGATGTAGTGAGATAACGCGCCCCGACCTATGTATTTTCCTCGATGTTGATATTGACAGTTGTGATGAGAGGATAGAAAAAAATCGTTTCAGCAGGGAAATATACGAAAATAAAACAATTCAGGAAAAAATCCGACATCGCTTTTTTGAGATTTTTGACAGATTGGGTGATCGCGATAATATTAAAATTGTTAATGCTGCAAGAGAGATATCTGAGGTATCGTCAGATATATTGCGGATTTATAATGATCTAACATAACAAAAACACACAATAAAAATATAAAAACAGCAAGTTTAACAAAACCTGCTGTTTTTATATTGTGTGCTCGGCACGCATTATTACTTGGTGGTGAAAGTCCACTACAGACTTGGCAGTAGGAACTGTTAGCCGA
>CANRDH010000105.1 GCA_947629295.1 uncultured Clostridia bacterium | reverse complement strand
GCTCTTATGGAATCGGCACTGTTTTCAAAATCATTAAGTGCAAGCGTTATGTATTCTGCAATCTTATCCATCTCGGCAACACCAAGACCTCTTGTTGTAACTGCGGCAGTTCCAAGACGTACACCGCTTGTTACAAACGGACTTCTCTTTTCGTTGGGTACCGTGTTTTTGTTTGCGGTTATGCGAACCTCGTCAAGACGATGCTCAAGCTCCTTGCCCGTAACCTCGCTGTCAGTCAAATCAAGAAGCATAACATGGTTGTCTGTTCCGCCCGAAACAAGCTTGTTTCCTCTGTTTATAAGTCCCTGTGCAAGAGCCTGCGCATTTTTTACTATATTTTCGCCGTAGGTCTTGAATTCAGGCTTGAGAGCTTCGCCGAAGCATACGGCTTTTGCGGCGATAATATGCATAAGCGGACCGCCCTGTGTTCCGGGGAATACCGCTTTGTTTATACCCTTTGCAAGCTCCTCGTCATTTGTAAGGATCAGACCGCCTCTCGGTCCTCTCAGCGTCTTATGGGTAGTTGTTGTTGTGAAATGAGCGTAGGGGACAGGACTCGGGTGAACACCTGCGGCAACAAGTCCGGCAATATGAGCCATATCGACCATCAGGTATGCTCCGCATTCGTCCGCAATCTCTCTAAAACGCTTGAAATCTATAATTCTCGGATAGGCCGAAGCACCGCAGACGATAAGCTTCGGTTTGTTCTCCATTGCAATTTCATATACCTTATCGTAATCGATCCTGTGTGTTACAGGATCAACTCCGTATGAAACAAAGTTATAATATTTTCCGGAAATATTTACGGGTGAGCCATGTGTAAGATGTCCGCCCTCGGAAAGGGTCATACCCATTACGGTATCTCCCGGCTTAAGAACCGAAAAATATACAGCAGTATTTGCCTGTGCGCCGGAATGAGGCTGTACATTTGCAAACCGGGAGCCAAAGAGCTTGCAGGCACGGTCAATAGCTATCTGCTCGGCAACATCAACATACTGACAGCCGCCGTAATATCTTTTTCCGGGATATCCTTCTGCGTATTTATTGGTAAGAACTGAACCCATAGCAGCCATAACCGCAGGGGATACTATATTTTCCGAAGCGATAAGCTCAAGATTCTGTTGCTGTCTTTTAAGTTCATCAGCCATAGCGGCAGATATTTCATTGTCGTATTTTCCTATAAAGCCTATACTGTCCATTAAATCATTGTACATTGGTTCATACCTCTTTCAACGTATATTATTTTGCTATAATTATACCCTAAAATGTTGTATAAATCAAGACTAACAGACAACAAATTATATCTAAAATATTTTATATTTCTTTTAAAATATTGACGCGGTAAATATTTATAATATATTATGAATACAGTCTGTAGAAAAGTATATAGAGAGAAATAATATCTGACGGCAATCCTTTCCATCTAATGATGGCTCGGATACATTGTTAAATTGAATTATAATAATTAATTCGTTGTAAGCTCAATATGGATTGAATTTATAGAGTTGGCTGTATTGTCACAAATAATGAACAACTTATCAGAATTTAGAGGAAATATGTTTGAATCCGCCCGAAGATGTCAATAGTATCTTCGGGTGATTTTTTAATGGATAAGCTTAACAGCAGAAAGACTGCAATAATCGGGTGTGGCTTTGTAGGCTCGGCTTCGGCTTTTGCCATTATGCAGAGCGGACTTTTTTCAGAGATGGTGCTTATAGATTCCGATAAGGATAAGGCGGAGGGGGAGGCTCTTGATATAAGCCACGGTCTGCCGTTTGCAAAGCCTATGCAGATCTATGCCGGTGATTATGAGGATATAGCCGATGCTTCGATAATAATAATCACGGCGGGTGCAGGACAAAAACCCGGAGAAACTCGGCTCGACCTTGCGAAAAAGAATATAAACATTTTTAAGTCTATAATTCCGGAAGTAAGCAAAAGAAATAAATCTGCTATATTGTTGATTGTCGCAAACCCTGTGGATATTCTGACATACACTGCGGCTAAACTCAGCGGTTATCCGGAAAACAGAGTATTCGGCTCGGGTACGGTTCTTGACAGCGCAAGGCTGAAATATCTTCTCGGGGAGCATCTGAATGTTGACAGCCGAAGCGTCCATGCCTTTATAATAGGCGAACACGGCGACAGTGAAATTGCCGCATGGAGCAGTGCAAATGTTTCGGGAATACCGATTTATAATTTCTGCGAAATGCGCGGGCATACGGAGTTTGAAGAGGAGATGAGAAAAATTGCGAAGGACGTTAAAAACAGTGCGTATGAAATTATAGAAAAAAAGAAAGCCACATATTATGGCATTGCTATGTCCGTAAAGCGCATATGCGAGGCTATTATGCGCGACGAAAAGTCGATTTTCCCCGTATCATTCATGCATCACGGAAGCTACGGAATTAAGGATATTTCCCTCAGTATGCCCGCAATAGTGGGCAAAAACGGTATTGAGGCGGAGGTGCCGATAAGTTTGAGTCAGGACGAGGAGGAAGCATTGCATAAATCGGCTGAGGTACTAAAGGAAGCAATAAGTGATTTTTTTGCATAACGTCTGTCAACGAGAACAGGATTTTCTTAATAATAAAAATATACGAGCCTGACTGCAATATTGTGTGCAGTCAGGCTTTTGAATAAATCAGTGTGTTACATATTTTTCCTTAGCTTGCTGAGTTCACTCAAAGTTACCTCATAACCGTTTTTTTCAAAGCCAAGATATTTTGTATTTATTTCCGTTTTTTCCCCTACGATTAGATTGGCGGTATATTCAAGAAAATACGGATTTTTTATCAGTATGGGTCCCGTAAGGTGTGTTCCGAAAAGATTATTTATCCTGATACCTTCTTTGGAGTCATCGCTGTTGTTTCCGAGTCCGAGCAATACATCAAACAGTGGGGTGGCAACACCGTAAATCTCACTGCACTTATTTATAAATCCAACCAACTCTTTATCCGAAAAATCGGCTTTTAATATGGCGTCCGAGGTTGTTCTCTTTTTATTTTGCTCCTTCACGGAAAAATCGGCTATACCCATTCCTTCATATTCCGTGTCATTTGCGTCCGTTATTATTTCTCCCAGCATTTCAAAGGAATTTCCTGTCATAAGAATGACTCCGCCTCTGTCGATATACGATTTCAGAGTAACAGTGTATTTGCAGAAATCCCCAAGCACAACCTTCTGATTTTTTTCTGTTCCCGAGCCGATATATATAAAATCATATTCCGAAAGCTCAGCATTATCCCCCATGGAAAGTCTGTCTGTCTGACATTCAATACCGCTTTTTATAAGTATCCTTTCCATTGCGGATATATTGGCGTATTCGCCGTATAAATTCATTATGTCATAGTATAAATGAAGAAGCTTCATAGCCGTCCTCCCTAAAGCAGGCTCAGAAATTTGTTTTTGTCGGAAAAGCAGGTTATTGTATAAATATATTCCTCTCTGTCGCAGTTAAGAAAATCGTAAGCCATTTTAATATCTTCAAATATTTTTATATTACTTTCGGGTATGTCCGTATAGCTCAGCCGAACGGCAAGATCATTGCAATATTTGCCCGAAAGAATTATCTTATGGACATTGTCGCAGTTAAGCATATCAAAATTTATATCCCACAGCCACGAAACATCACTTGTAAAATATTTTCTGCTCACCGCATCGACAATAAACATTACATCACATCCGCCTTTTTCGGAGGCTGCAAGCTTTATTGATTGGTCATAGGAAATACTGTTTTCATGCTTTGCCGTGAGCAAGGTCCCGTGACGTTTTCCAAGTGTGAAATTGACCACCCTGCCGTTTTTCATAACATAGTCGCTGAGATTTTCGGTAATCTTATCCCCGTCAATCCCCACAACGGAAGCAACCGTAAAGGCTGCAAGGATATTGTATATATTGTACAGAGATTTCAGTGCAAGCGAAATATTATATTTTCCGTTTATAACCGCCAAGCCCTTGTCAAGATCCACAGAAGTTACGGTATAGTCGGTATCATGCCGTTCATAGCCGCAGCTTGTACATTTATAATGACCGATATGTGCGTAATGTCTGCTGCTGTATCGCATAAATTTTTTGCATTTGGGACAATATGCACCGTCGTCATATTTTCCTGTGCAGATTTCGGTATCGCCCTCAAGCTTATCAGCGCCGAACCAAATAACATCATCTCTGCCCTCTCCGAAAAGCGATACAAGAGGGTCGTCTGCATTGAGAATCAGTCGGGTATTATCTTTTATACTGTCAGCGATAGCATCGGCTACCCACTCAGGATGACCGTTTCTTGTAAGCTGGTCACGGTATAGATTGGTTATGACATAATGCGTAGGTGTGATATGTTTAAAGGTATACCGTGCAAATCTTTCGTCGCTTTCGATAAGCAGAATATCGCATTTAATTTTTCCGGTAAGTGTGGAATTGGCAAGAACCAGAGTTGTAACGCCTTCTATCTGATTAGAGCCCTCTTTGTTCCAAGCCACGGTCTTGCCGTTTTCAATCAATATATGCGCAATCATTTCCACGGTAGAGGTTTTTCCGTTACTTCCGGTAACGGCTATGATATATTGCGGGAGAGTGACCCTGTCGAGGATGTCAGGGCAAAATCTGAGTGCGATTTTTCCGGGAAGACTGCTGCCTTTTCCGATAAGCTTTCCGAAAAAGCGAAGGAGTTTACATATCAGTATTGTTAAAAATAGTTTCATGGTTATTCTCCTTTTAGATTACACAATTATTATAAGCTAAAATTCGTTTTTTTTCAAGCAAAATACTCAATGCTTATACAAAAATGAGTATATAATGTCGCTTTGGACAAAAACGGTTAAGCGCGTTCATTAGTCTTTGTATTGTTTTTAGGTACTTGATTATTTCCAAATTATGGTATATTATTATATATGGTATTAACCGATAAAAATAATGCTGAAATTAAGAAAGGAGAATTTTTATGTCTGATCCCATAGTTACAATCAAAATGAAAACCGGAGATGTCATCAAAGCGGAGCTTTATCCTGAGATTGCACCAAACACTGTAAATAACTTTATAAGTCTTATTAAGAAAGGTTTTTATAACGGACTCACTTTTCATAGGGTAATATACGGCTTCATGTTACAAGGTGGTTGTCCGAATGGAACCGGAACAGGAGGCCCCGGATATCATATCAGGGGTGAATTTTCATGCAACGGCTTTGAAAACAATCTTAAGCACACAGAGGGTGTGCTTTCCATGGCACGTACCACAATACCCGATTCAGCAGGTTCACAGTTTTTTATCATGCACAGAGCCGCACCTCATCTTGACGGTGAATATGCGGCATTCGGCAAGGTTATTGAAGGCATGGACGTTGTCAACAAAATAGCCGCAGTACAGACCGGTTATGCCGACAAGCCTATATCACCTCAGATCATGGAAAGTGTAACAGTGGAAACCTTCGGTGTAGACTATCCGTCACCCGAAAAGCTGTAATATAACAAAAGGCTTCAATTAAGTTTGTTGGAACTTAATTGAAGCTTTTTGTTTGTCATAATAGGATATTTGCATAAATGCGAGCTCTCCTATTTTTTCTGCGCTTTCCGGTATGGTAAGTTGGTTAATTGAGGTTTCCTGAGACGGCTTATCACCTAATTCCTTTAGTCCCCTGCTAAGAGTTAATTCCCTTTAGCACAAGGCAGCAGCATAACATCAATGCTAAAATTCTTTTCTTCAAAATAAATACATAGATATAGAGATGTTTTTAGGCGGTCGTGATTTCTTGATATGAGCGTTTTTGTATTATCTGATAACTGAAGCTGTATTTTACTTGTATATAAGAATTAAAAATGAATATTATATCTTTTAAA
>CANRDH010000104.1 GCA_947629295.1 uncultured Clostridia bacterium | reverse complement strand
CCGTACAGCGTCACTATAACGATAAGCAAAATCAGTACGACAAAAACAACGACAAATCCCGCAAGTAGTAAAATAAATGCTTGCGTCATATTATCCATATTATTTTCCTGCCTTTCCTTCTACCGGAAAATTCCGTTAGCTGAATTATACATACAATATTATAACTTAATTTTTTATATTTTTCAATCTGTTAACCGCATTTTTTTGTAAAAAACGAAGCAATCATTTATTAAGTCGCAATATGTCTGTATACACGCTTACACGTCAAAAGGAATGTTACTTTTCGGAAAACGGCAAAGCAGTTGAGGAAACAGAGTTCGGAATAAATGATACTGCCTTTTTTGACGAAAATACAGCTCCGTTATTATATACAACTTACACATGAGGGAAATATTTTTATAAGCAAGGATTTATTTTCGTAAATATTCAATAAAATATGTACACTGTAATTCTCTGTTATATAAAGTATAATGTTTTAAATCCGATATACTTGACTAATCGGCTAAAGAGAATTATAATTTACAAAGGAATGATTTTACAGGAGGAGAATAATTTAATGAAAAGCTATAACATTACCTTGCTCAAGGGTGACGGTATCGGTCCGGAGATAGTAAATGAGGCTGTTAAGGTTCTGGATGTGACAGCAGAAAAATACGGATTTGAGGTAAATTACGAGGAGGCACTCCTCGGCGGCTGTGCCATTGACGCAACAGGTGTACCGCTTCCGCAGGAAACCGTTGATAAATGCAAGGCAAGCGACAGTGTACTTCTCGGTGCAGTCGGAGGACCAAAGTGGGATACTCAGCCCGGCAGCAACCGTCCTGAGGCAGGACTTCTAGGAATAAGAGGGGCACTCGGACTTTTTGCCAATCTTCGTCCGGCGGTTATCTTTGAGCCGCTGAAAAATGCATCACCGCTCAGGGAGGATATAATCGGCGAGGCTATGGATATTATGATTGTCCGTGAGCTTACCGGCGGAATTTATTTCGGTAAAAGAGGTAATTTTGAAGAGGACGGTATTCCGGCAGCATATGATACCGAAAAATATAATGTAAATGAGATACAGAGAATAGGAAGAGTAGCCTTTGATATGGCTATGAAGAGAAATAAAAGGCTTACAAGCGTTGATAAGGCAAATGTGTTGGATTCCTCACGTCTGTGGAGAAAAACCATGATAGAGCTTTCAAAAGAATATCCCGAGGTTGAGCTTAATCATCTTTATGTTGACAACTGTGCCATGCAGCTTGTAAGAAATCCGAAACAGTTTGATGTTATTGTAACCTCCAATATCTTTGGTGATATTCTTTCGGACGAGGCTTCTATGATAAGCGGTTCAATCGGTATGCTTGCTTCCGCAAGTCTTAACAGCACAAAGCTCGGTATGTACGAACCTATTCACGGAAGTGCTCCCGATATTGCAGGACAGGGCATAGCAAACCCGCTTGCAACCATTCTTTCGGTTGCTATGATGCTGCGTTATTCGCTTGATGAACCAAAAGCCGCAGACGCCATTGAAAAGGCAGTTGCCGAGGTGCTTAAAACCACAAGAACACCCGATATATACACGGAGGGAACTAAAAAAGTTTCAACCTCCGAAATGGGCGACGCTGTTTGCGCACTGATAAAATAAATAATAAAATGAAGAATTCCCCAAGGTCTGTCTCAGACTTTGGGGAATCAGTTTTATGCCGTTTTTTAATCATCATAATCCATATCATTCTCAATTATTTTTCCTGACACTGCATCAATGGTATATTCGTATTCTGTCCTTCCGCTCACAAATTCAATCTCATATTCATATCTTCCGTTGTCCCTGTCAAGCTCGGTTTTTGTAAACCTTACACTTGATTCCGACAATCCGGCATGATTCAAGGCAATCTCTTTTGCACGGTCTGTTCCGATATAATTGCTGTCTGTATTACCGCTCGCTTTTGAACTCTGCTGTGTCCTTACGGTTTCAATGTCCTTTTCAATAACGGCACCGGTTGTGGCATTGATTTCATAGTCGTACTTCTTATCCGATGTGCGGAATTCAATATCGTACTTGGGGGTACGGTCATCACTGTCAAGCTTTGTTTTTGTAAATGCAGCATTTGAAGCCGATACATTCGCATCACTCAACGCTATCTGCTTTGCCTTTTCAACACCTATATAGCTGCTGCTTGTATTTCCGCTCGGCGTTGAAGTCTGCTGTGTTCTTATGGTTTCAATGTCCTTTTCAATAACGGCACCGGTTGTGGCATTGATTTCATAGTCGTACTTCTTATCCGATGTGCGGAATTCAATATCGTACTTGGGGGTACGGTCATCACTATCAAGCTTTGTTTTTGTAAATGTTACATCAGAAGAACCAACATTTGCATCTTTAAGTGCTGTTTCCTTAGCACTCTCAAGCCCGATATATTGATTAACACTCGAATTTTCAACAGTACCGGAGTCAGGAACAAAGCTTGACGGTCTAATGTCTGTTTCAATAATACTTCCGTCAACAGCGTTGATTTCATATTCATACTTCTTGTCAGATACGGTAAACTCTATGTCATATATCTTCACGTTACCATCGGTATCAATCTCTGATTTTGTAAATTTTACATCTGCGGCAGAAAGCTTGGCATCCTTAAGAGCAATTTCCTTTGCCTTGTCAGTGCCGATATATTTATCTTCAGAACCGCTTGCAGCAGGACCCGAAGACTGAGTAATATTCAATGTGCGTACATCTTTTTCAATTATACTTCCGTCAGCGGCACTTATCTCATATTCATACTTTTTGTCGGATGTACTGAATTCAATATCATACACCTGAATATTATTATCCTTATCCTGCTTTGTCTGCGTAAATGTAACATCAGCTTCATTCAATCCTGCATCGGCAAGAGCTGCTTTCTTTGCTCCATCAAGAGAAACTGCTCCCGAATTTTCTTTTGAAGCGTCTCCATGATCAGCCCCGGCAACAGAGCCGCTTTTATCGGGAGAACCCGCGTCTGTATCTTTTTTACCCATTTCATCAGAAGCTACGGTACTTTCACCGCCTTTATCCGCAAAGCTTTGAGATACGGTCACCCCTATTACTATACCCGACGCAATAAGAGCAACAGCTATACAGCTCATTAAAATAAATGACTTTTTATTTTCTCCGAATAAGAATTTCATATATATCCCTCCGCCCTTATAAGTATCCGAAAATTATTTAATGCAGTTAAAAAAGCGGAAAGGGGTCAATCATCAAATCCGATTGACCCCTTTTGCATATAGAATGTAAAAACACTCTGATTTATCCAAAACAAAAAGCTATATCCGTTTCGGAATTTTTCTACTGTTCACCACAAAAAGAGGTTATCAGCCTTCATTGATAGCAGCCTGTGCAGCAGCAAGACGTGCAATCGGAACTCTGAACGGTGAGCATGATACATAATCAAGACCTATCTTATGGCAGAACTCAACAGATGAAGGATCACCGCCGTGCTCGCCGCAGATACCGCAGTGAAGCTCAGGACGCGTTTCCTTACCAAGCTTGATAGCCATCTTCATGAGTGAGCCAACGCCTACCTGATCGAGCTTTGCAAACGGATCATTCTCGAAGATCTTAGCATCATAGTATGCCTCGAGGAATTTACCTGAGTCATCACGGCTGAAGCCGAATGTCATCTGAGTAAGATCGTTTGTACCGAAGCAGAAGAACTCAGCTTCCTTTGCAATCTCGTCAGCTGTAAGTGCAGCACGAGGAATCTCAATCATTGTACCTACTTCATATTTCATATCAACACCGGCAGCAGCAATCTCTGCATCAGCAGTTTCAACAACTACCTTCTTAACATACTTAAGCTCTTTAACTTCTCCAACAAGCGGAATCATGATCTCAGGCTCGATTGTCCAATCCGGATGTGCCTTCTTAACATTGATTGCAGCACGGATTACAGCAGATGTCTGCATCTTTGCAATTTCGGGATATGTAACTGCAAGACGGCATCCACGGTGACCCATCATCGGGTTAAACTCATGGAGAGAATCAATTATAGCCTTGATCTGCTCAACTGTCTTACCCTGTGCGTCAGCAAGCTTCTTAATATCTTCTTCCTCAGTCGGAACGAACTCATGAAGCGGCGGGTCGAGGAATCGGATCGTTACGGGGTTGCCCTCGAGTGCTTCATAAAGCTTCTCAAAATCGCCCTGCTGAACAGGGAGTATCTTAGCAAGAGCAGCTTCTCTTTCTTCAACCGTGTCAGCACAAATCATCTCTCTGAATGCTTCTATTCTGTCGCCCTCAAAGAACATATGCTCTGTACGGCAAAGACCTATACCCTCTGCGCCAAGCTCACGAGCCTTCTTTGCATCGGCAGGTGTATCAGCGTTTGTTCTTACCTTAAGTCTTCTGTACTTGTCAGCCCAAGCCATAATTCTTCCGAACTCGCCTGCAATCTTAGCGTCAACTGTCGGGATAGCACCGTCATAGATGTTACCTGTTGAGCCGTCGAAGGAAATTACATCTCCCTCGTGATATTCCTTGCCGCCGAGTGTAAATACCTTATTTTCCTCATCCATAACGATAGCGGAGCAGCCGGATACGCAGCATGAACCCATACCGCGGGCAACAACGGCAGCGTGAGACGTCATACCGCCGCGTACTGTAAGAATACCCTGAGCAGCCTTCATACCCTCGATATCCTCAGGTGAAGTTTCAAGACGAACAAGAACTACCTTCTTACCTGCATCTGCCCATGCTTTAGCATCATCGGCAGTAAATACAATCTGACCGCTTGCAGCACCGGGAGCAGCGCCAAGACCCTTACCGATAGGTGCAGCGGACTTGATTGCAGCAGCGTCAAACTGCGGGTGGAGAAGTGTATCAAGGTTACGGGGATCGATCATGGCAACTGCCTCTTTTTCGGTTCTCATGCCCTCGTCAACGAGATCACAAGCAATCTTAAGAGCGGCCTGTGCTGTTCTCTTACCGTTTCTTGTCTGAAGCATATAGAGCTTACCGTGTTCAACAGTGAACTCCATATCCTGCATATCTCTGTAATGATCCTCAAGAGTTTTGCAAACCTGTGTAAACTGTGCAAAAGCCTCGGGGAATTTCTGCTCCATTTCCGTAATCTTCATAGGTGTACGAACGCCTGCAACAACATCCTCGCCCTGTGCGTTTGTAAGGAACTCACCGAAGAGGCCCTTTGCGCCTGTTGCCGGGTCGCGTGTAAATGCAACGCCTGTACCGCAGTCATCACCCATATTACCGAATGCCATTGACTGTACGTTTACAGCGGTACCCCATGAATACGGGATATCGTTATCACGGCGGTATACGTTTGCTCTCGGGTTATCCCATGAGCGGAATACTGCCTTTATAGCTTCCATAAGCTGAACCTTCGGGTCTGACGGGAAGTCCTCGCCAATCTTCTCCTTATATTCAGCCTTGAACTGCTCAGCAAGCTCCTTGAGATCGTCAGCGTCAAGCTCAACATCCTGAGTTACGCCCTTCTTCTCTTTCATAGCATCGATGAGCTGCTCAAAATATTTCTTGCCGACTTCCATAACAACGTCGGAGAACATCTGGATAAATCTTCTGTAGCAGTCATAAGCCCAACGGCGGTTGCCTGATTTCTCAGCAAGAACTTCAACAACCTCCTCGTTAAGACCGAGGTTAAGAATTGTATCCATCATACCCGGCATGGAAGCACGAGCACCCGAACGAACGGAAACGAGGAGAGGATTCTCCTTGTCACCGAATTTCTTGCCGGTGATATTCTCCATCTTGTCGATGTACTCCATGATCTGTGCCTGGATTTCATCATTGATTTTTCTGCCGTCCTCATAATACTGAGTACAAGCCTCTGTTGTAATAGTAAAGCCCTGTGGAACAGGAAGACCGATATT
>CANRDH010000103.1 GCA_947629295.1 uncultured Clostridia bacterium | reverse complement strand
GAGGTAAGTGATGGGAATACCATACCGCAAAGCGGGGTATCATCAAAGCCGGCAACCGATATTTTTTGCGGAACCGAAATACCGTGACTGTCAAGAAAATGTATAAGATCAACCGCATAAAAATCCGATACTGCAAAAATTGCGGTATAATTTTCGAGCAGCTTTAAATTATCATTGTAAAATTTCATTCTGTCATTTTTTATCATGGGGATAAGCATAAAATCCGAACCGTCATATCCGAAGCCTTCACGAAAGCCGTGCAGTCTTTCTTTATCCATATCGACATCATTATCCGCAATGCATAAAACACGGCGGTGTCCGCACTGACGGAAATATTCCCCCACCTGATAGCCGCCCTGCCTGTCGTCTATATTTATTGAACAGGTACGTTCCGCAGTAACGCCGCAGCTGTCATATGCGGCAAACGGAATACGAATCTGGTTGCGCAGCTTTCCGTAATCTGCATCACAAAATCCGATAAGCACAAGACCCTCCAGATTCCACATGGTCGAAAAGCTTACAATTTCATTAAGGGATTTAACAGTCTTTACCATTAATTGCAGACCTCTTTTTGCGGTTTCTGACGAAAGGGAATTAAGCGCTGAGGCAATAAACGCATCCTCAAGAATATGTGCTTCGTATTTTTCGTGGTCATTGACAACCACACCTATGATTTTTGAGGGATTCTCTCCGAGCAAAACCTCCGCCGCCATTGGAAGATATCCCTTTTCCTCAAGCACCTCCCGAACTCTGCGGGCGGTGCGCTCCGATACCATATTTGTCTTACCGTGCAGAACATAGGACACTGTTGCCGTACTCAGTCCCAATTCCTCTGCAATATCGCTTAACCTGATTTTCTGTTCTTTCATATGCCGTATCCTCCGTGCGAAGATTTCCTGCTCGATTTCTGTAAGAAATTCTGAGGTTAATGCCCATAAACCGATGTTTGCTTACCATAGCTCTTGTGTGGAAGCGGCTACTTGGAGACGCTTGTGATATTTTCCGGCGCATCAATGCCGTGCGGACCCACTCGCCGCCACTAATCGGAGCGAAAATGTGATCTGCCCGTGGGGACTCCCACGGGCAGGTATCAGTTATCAGTTATTATAAGTAACATCCTCAGAAACACCGCTAAGTACATAAACGCTTACATTACGTCTTCCGTAATTAACACAATCACTGTGGCTCGGGAAATAAAGGTCAACTACTGTACCCGTTCCGTTATATATAAATCCGCCGGTATCTCCTGCAACAGCATAGCCATATACGATTCCATCATCCGAAACGATGTATAATATAGAGCCATAAGGTATGATGTTGGGATCAACCGCTACAACACCATAACGTGCAGTACGTCCTGTTGAGCACACTGCTCCGTATTCGGCAGTATATGCTGTGCTTGAGCCTGTTATAACATCAGTATAATATAATGTATTGCCATTACGGTCTGTTATTGTATTAAGACCTTTATCCACACTGATATTCCCGTCATCAGTATTTATCAGGCTCGGCTGTCTTTCGGCTGTTCCGTTAAGAATAACCTCGTCAACAGGCTCCTTTGTAACCTCATTGCTTACTTCCTTCTCGGAAACCTTCTTGCCGTTTTCGTATTTTACCTTCGTTACTATTGTGCGTTCGCCCTCTTCACCGTAGGTATCAACACTTGTTTCTCCCTCATAAAGCGTCGTGGTGTCCTTATATATTGTTTTATAGTCTATAACCTCTGTTTTCTTTACATTCTTATATGTTATTTTTTTGATCGTGATCTCCATTCCGTCAGACAATTCACAATCTTTCGCAACATCAAGCTTATCATTTTTGCCAAGCTTTATATCAAGATAAGCAAGGGCGTCAGCCACAGTTCCTGCCGGAACATCCTTTTTGAGCTTCTTGCCTCTGAGATCAATATTTATAGACCTCCATTCGGCAATTCTTATTTCGTTTTCGGACGATTCTCTCGAAGCGGCGAGTGCTGTATTTATCTCTGCACTTATCATTACAAGACTGCTTTCGTCCATTATATCCTCATTTTTATTTTCCACACCGAACGCTGAAAGCATTGACTGTCCTACTTCGTCTTCTGCAACTGAAGTTTCATTGCTGTCAAGCTTTGATACGTTGCTCTCAGTATTTTCTTTTCCGTCTGTTACCTTAACTGTCTGAGTAAAAGTTGCTACCGTTGCTGCTGCGCCAAGACAAATTGCTGCGGTTGCTGCAACAGAAACTGCTTTCTTAAGCAGTGTGTGCTTCTTCTTCCTTTGACTGTTCATGATTAAATCTCCTTAGTACCGCCACTATGCAAATGCACAGGTGTGCGTTTTTCGTTGATGTTGCTATTATAGCCCTGTCGCGTAAATATGTCAACCAAAAAAGAGGCGTTGCTTTTGTACATTATGACGAAGGCGATGGCAAAATCATTCTATTTTCCCAATTATAAGAGGACTTTTTATTCTTTATCAGAAAATTGAATAATAATTTATGTGCAAATTGCAGAAATTGAGTATTACAAGTCTGTAACCAACAGGTTACAGACATTTTATTGTATATATAATTCCGGAAAATTGCTTTAAAATGCTGAAAGCTCGATTGCAAGCGGGTTTTAATGATTATGTCGGGTGAAAAATCTAATCATAAATTCATCGTAAAAGTTTTGCCTCCATAATAAAAATTACAGATTTTAAATAATATACTACAAGAAAATAATTCTTTTAAAGCAGGTCGGAAATACTCCAATAATGTCGTGTTTTGGCGAAAATCCCGCATTGATACTGAGAAAAAGACATACATAAATGACATGGCGCGGCAAAATATAATGCTATTCTATAAAAATATCCAAATATTTCAGAGCGAAAAACTACGGCAATTTAGTTACAAAATTGAAATAAAACAGATAAAAAGCGGTAACCTTTCGGCTGCCGCTTTTCTATCAAAGGAGCTGTTACTCCTCGCATATTATTATTTCCTTTGCATAGGGAAGGGATTTTATAAAATCGCAAAAGATATGCCATTCGTCAAGCTTATGATTATGTCTTGAATTATAAATTGAAATAAGATTTTCATAATTCATTGTACAGGTGCGCATCTGGTTATAACTCGAAGGCAAAAGCTGTATTATATCATACCATATCTGCTTATCCTTTGTTTCAACATACTTAAGCCTCAGTACCTCAAGGTAATCAATTATCTTCTGTATTTGCTCCAAAGTTTCCTTATCCATTTTGTCACAGCTGAAATGCGATATATCAAATGGGGCTGATGTTATCTTATGCATTGTGCTTGTTGAATTTGCAACGGTTCCTACCTTATATGTATCAAATTCCTTCCACCAATATATAGGAGCCGTGATATCCACAGTAACGAATATCTGACGCATAAATTTCCTGTGGTCGCTTCCCGCCTTTCTCAAACGGACAGCAAGCGATAAATCATTTTCTCCGAGTATAAAATTTCCGTCCTTGTCAAAATAGCTGTCGGAACGTGCCCAACTGTTAAGAGGATTTCTTGCTCCCCTTATCGCATTATGGAAATTCATGACCTCTGCTCTTTCGGTTTTCAGCATAAACTCACCCTTTATTTTATAATTCCGCCCGCTCTACCTTTTTTTCTTTTGAAAGGTGTAGCAGAAATGCGTTATGGTTTTATCGCTCAAAAATCGTTTTACAAATTTAAGCGATTTTATCTTTAATGTAGGGATGACATAAAGCTTTCCCTTCATAATTCCGTCAATAGCCGCAGTTGCCGCTGATTTGCTGTCAATAGGCGCAGTGGAAAATCTGACATGAGCAACCTTATTGAATTCCGTATCCACAGGTCCGGGACAGAACGCACTGATTTTTACATTGCTCCCTCTGCGTTTCAGTTCTTCATAAATTGCGCCCGTAAGACTTACAACATAATTTTTTGTGGCATAGTATGTAGCCATCATGGGACCGGAGAAAAATCCTGCAACAGACGCTACATTTAATATATATCCTTTATTTTTCATCATGAAATCCTGAAGAAACAGCTTAGTCAGTATATGCACTGCCTTTATATTGGTATCTATCATCTGTAACTCTTTGTCCATTGAGGTTTCGGTAAAGAAACCGCAAAGTCCGAATCCTGCGCAGTTGACAAGCATTTCTATATCTTCCTTTTGAAGCACCTCATGCAGTTTTACACATTCCTCCTGATGAGAAACATCGCACCGAACGCATTTAGCCTTTTTTCCCAGTTCCTTTTTCAGTTCCATGAGCCTGTCTGCTCTTCTTGCCACCAGTATTACATCCCAGCCTCTGCACACAAGGGCACGGGCTATATCTCTGCCGATACCGGAGCTTGCTCCTGTTACAACTGCTTTCACAAACCCACCTCCGAATCAAAATACATTAAAAACTCAGCTTTTATCTATCTACAGCTGAAATTACTTATTGTATAAAAATTAAAAATTATGCAATTTGTATATTTATAATCTTTAAGCCTAAAGCTCCGCTGTTATATTATATATACATTGTGCATTATATTTTGTCGTTTTTAATACTTTTTCGATTGTTATTCCCTTTATCTCCGAAATACGGCGAGCTGTATATTCAATATAAGAGGAATTGTTTCTTTTGCCCCTGAACGGTACGGGTGCAAGATACGGACAATCGGTTTCAAGCACCATTCTTTCAAGCGGTATATTCCGTACGACCTCAACTATTTTTACTGCGTTTTTGAATGTAACAACACCGCCTATGCCTATATACATACCGAGCTTAACGATATCCCTTGCCATTTCCACACTACCGGAAAAACAGTGGAGTATTCCTTTTGGAGAATATTTTTTCAGTATTTCAAGCATATCGCCATGTGCCTCTCTGTCGTGTATATTGACAGGCATATCAAGTTCTTTTGCTATTTCAAGCTGAGAGGTTAATATCTGCTTTTGCAAGTCCTTGGGTACATCATAGTGGTAGTCAAGTCCTATTTCTCCTATTGCAGCGACTTTCGGGTGTGCGGCAAGTCTTTTTATTTCCTCTAAATCATTTATACTTTTCTCATTCAGACATTCCGGGTGCAGACCTACCGCCGCAAAAACCCGGTCATATTTTTCCGCAAGCTCAATACCAAAGCGTGAGGAGCCTATATCCGTTCCCTGATTTACAACGGCATAAACCCCGTTTTCAAAGATATGGGGGAGGAGCGTTTCCCTGTCCCCATCAAATGCATTATCATCATAATGCGAATGGGTATCAAAAATCATATTCATAATGTATATATTTCCCTTTATATCTGTTGTGTATTCCATATACTCTTATATATTATTTTCTGCCTTTTTATCCTTATCGTAGAAATACTTTATAACATCGCGTCTTGTCACTATGCCTATGAACACGTTTCTGTCATCTGTTATGGGCACGAAATTTTGATCCATAACCATAAGGAGGAGATCGTCCATTGTCACGGTTGATTTTGCCGGCCTGTTTCTTTCTTCATTGACTATATCTATAATGTGGTAATTCTCAACCGCACCAAGACCCTCTTTGCTATGTTCGAGAATATGTCGGAGGAAATCGCCCTCGCTTACTGTGCCTATGTATTCTCCGTTATCATCTATTACGGGTATTGCCGTATATCCGTGTACACGCATTTTTTCAAGACCTTGTCTTATACTGCCCGTTTTATTAAGGTAAGCCACTGTTGTTTTTGGCTTAAGAAGGTAAAACAGATTCATCTGCATTTCCCCTTTCGTTTTTTATATAACTATGTAATACAACAATTATACCAAAAAAAACATAAAATAGATAGTACCTTTAAATATTTTTTCATCAGGCGGGTATATAACCTCAGAAAAATACCTCCACAAGGTCGGCGGTGTGTATAGCTCGCTATTTTTTCAGCTTTTTATATTGTT